>CAZANK010000066.1:0-11466 GCA_964486235.1 uncultured Prolixibacteraceae bacterium
TTCCACCGCCTTTACCGATATGTCAAGTTCGCCGGCAATTTCCGCGTTTTTCTTATTTTCAAAGCGGCTCATTTCGAATATTTTTCTGCACTGCGGAGGCAATCCTGCCAGTGTGTCCGTAATGATCTGTTCAATCTCCCTGAAAACAAGTTCGGAAGTGTCCACTTTGGCCAGGGCCTCCACGTTCATCCCGAGTTCAAGCTCGTTCAGATGAAAGAACAAGAGTTCTTTTTTAGACTTGCCATCCCTTATTTTTTTTAAACAGGCATTACGGGCCACGGTATACAGCCAGGCATTGATGTTGGTATCCGCCTTCAGATCATTCCGTTTATTCCACAGGATCAGAAACGTATCCTGCACCACGTCTTCGGACAGATCATCGCCTGGAATATACGAACGGACAAAATGGTAAATCCGCGGATAGAAGAAATGAAAGATAAATTTGAATGCATCTTCATCTCCGTTAACAAACCGGGTCACTATTTCGCGGCTAAACTCAGGCATACGGAAGCAATTAGCTTTCCGGCAAAACTAAAAATTTTTATTGAGTTTTTCCCTGTAAAAAAAATCAAGCCTTCAGGAAAAGGCCTTCCCGGCTTCAGCAGCGAAACATGCAGCCCCAACCGCTCCCGCCAGCTCGCCGTACCGGGCCTTCACAATCTCCGTTTTGTTCCCGCCGGCACGCCATTCATAAAGGGGCATATATTGCTCCAGCGGTTCAAACAAGTCCTTCCCGGCTTCGGTAATGCCCCCTCCCAGGACGATCATTTCGGGCGAAAGGATATTGGTTAAAGAAGCCAGGCCAATGGCCAGCTTCCTGACCGAGGTGAGCCATACCTCCGCAGCAAAATAATCTCCTTCCCGGTAGGCTTCGAGCAACTGCTGCGTCGATGTGAATCTCCCGTGAGTCCTCTTTTCGATGCTGCAATTCCCAATGGCATCTTCCAGGCTGCCGGGCATCCCGGTAATATCCCGGTCGCCATCGCTGTCGATCACCATGTGGCCGATGTGGCCCGCTTTATTGAATGCGCCCTGGTAAGGTTTTCCGTCCGCCAGGACGGCACCCCCAACGCCGGTACCCAGGGTGAGCATCACCACATTTTTCCTCCCTTTGGCCGCACCGAACCGCGCTTCGGCCATCATGGCCGAGATGGCATCGTTCAATACAAAAGTCCTCGTCTTCAAAAATCCGGTCCAGCTAAAATTCTCCAATCCCTGTAGCCGGTCCGGCATGTACGCAATCGCTGAGTTGGAGGCGTTAGGTAATCCGGGGGCCGAAATGCCAACAAACGCTTCTGTGCTCCCGGTGCTGTCCAGCATCTCCTTTAACGCAAGGGCGACCGCATTTTTCCAGACCTTCTCATCACCATCACACGTAGGCTGGTAATACTGGTCAAGCAGGGTTCCCGATTTATCGATAGCGACCGCTTTTATTCGGGTACCTCCCAGGTCTATTCCGATAGCAAGTTCATTCATCTGGTTTTTTTTAGTTGAAACAGGGATCTGTCTCGTTTGCAGCCGGCCCCAACAATTATTCCGACATCTTGTTTTCAGTGCCTCCCGTTGAATTCCTTTACCGCTTCGATCATGGCCGCCAGGTTTTCAACCGGCACGTTGGCCTGGATGTTATGAACGGTATTGAACACAAATCCTCCGTCTTTGGCAAAAATGTCACACAAGCGAAGCACGTCCTCCCTGACTTCTTCCGGAGTCGCGTAAGGCAATACTTTTTGCGTATCGATGCCTCCTCCCCAAAAAACAAGATCTTTTCCGTAGGTCTTTTTCAGATGGACCGGATCCATCCCTTTGGCATTGATCTGCACCGGGTTGATGATGTCGAAGCCGGCCGCAATAAACCGCGACAGGAATGGCTCCACGGCCCCGCACGAATGTTTGAAGGTCTTCCATTTGGTGTGGGTGTGCACCCAGTCGTTGATCCGGCGGTAATACGGCAGCCACAACTCGTCGAACTGTTCGGGCGCACAAAAGGTGGAATCCTGGGTGCCGAAATCCGTTCCGCAGATATAAACGACATCGACATTGTCGCCGATAACCGGGTGCAGACGGCTGAGGTTTTCAACGGCCATTTCCGACTGGCGGTCGAAAATGGCCCTGATATGATCCGGCCGCATCACGATGCTCATATACCATTCGGCGATGTCGCGGATGCCTTTGGGTTTTTTCAGCTTCATGCCCGGGATGTGGGCAATATCCCCCAAGGCGGTACCGCCCAGCCCCGCAACCACAGCTTTCCCGGTTGCACGGGCTTTTCGTGTGGTTTCCTTCCAGTACTCCAGGTCGCTGCCGGTGACCAGCCCGTATTCTTCCAGGTTGTCTTCCGGGTCCAGGTCTTCCTCATTAAAAGGTTTCTGACGGATGATCGCATCAAAGAAATACCCGTCCGAAGGCATCCGTGCCGAGGGACCGGCTGCCAGATCACCTTCCGGATAAACCAGCACATCCCCCTTTTCATCGGTCGTGGTATGAAACCCTTCCGGTACGAGCACCGTTTGTCGCCAGGGAGTCAAATATTCCTTCAGGGGTCCGTGATTGAATATGCCAAATGCGTTTTTTCTTCCCCTGGCCGCGACCACGTCAACGCCCATGATCCCGGCCAGTTCCTCATCCACCTCTCCAAGCATCTGGTACGGATCGACCACGCGGACAGGCCGGTATTCCAATCCGTAATATCTTCTCAGGATCTCAATAGCCAGAACATGGATACCCGTTACAGAGGTCGCCCCAAAATCAACCACCATCCTGTCCGGCTGACGGTGATTCACCGTCAGCTCAAATCGTTCCCTGGAGGTCATCCTTCAGATTTATTTTCTTGTCCAGGGATACTTGATCAGAAAATCGAAATCGCGTTTGCAGGATGCAAAGATATCGCCCTTTGTTTCCTGCTCGACCGTCAGGTCTTCAAGTCCGTATGATTTGGCCAGACTGAAGAGTGCATCGTATGGGACATCGCCTTCGCCCACCTCGCAATACCCTTGTCCTTTTTTGAAATCGGAAGCATGCCAACTGAGAAATCTTCCCGGATATTGGCGGTGGTATTCAAGGATATCACCCCCTCCGTTTACGGTATGACCCAAATCCATCTGGAAAAAGACGAGTTTGGGATCGGTATTTTGCAGCAGCACATCCAGAATGACCTGTCCTTCCATTTCCTTGAACTCGGCATGATGGTTGTGGTATCCGAATTTCACACCGCCTTTCTTGCACATTTCCCCGATTTTGTTGAATTGTGCGGCAAGACGTTTTAACTCATCCAACGTCTTTGCCGGAAGCCACGACTGTACCAGGTGTTTCCCGCCTGCGTCCTTCATATCGGCAACGCCTTTCCTCCAGTAGTCCCATTCCTTTGCCTGAATGTCGGCCGGCAACAATCCCGTGCCGCAATGCGTGCCGGAAAGCTTCATCCCGTGATCTTTCAAAATCCGGCTCCACTCGTTGAGGCTCTTGTCCAGAAAATTCCCGTTGTAGCCATAAGCCTCGGCATAAGCATATCCCATCCCGGCGATTTTTTTCAAACTGCCGTCAATATCGTTTGGCAGGAAATCCTTAATGCTGTACAGTTGGATGCCGATCCTGTTTTTACGCTTGTTGTCCTTCGGGTCAGCAGCCAACGCGCGATTAAATCCGCAGCAACAGGCAGCGCCGATCAGCATTCCGCTACCAATAAAATTCCTTCTGTTCATTTGTTCCTGTTTTTTACTATTTTGTAATTTTAATTATGAATCCGCTTCTATGCTTTGTGTCTTTGCGTCTTTGCGTTTAATCTTTCAAGATGACTCTTCGTATCAAACACAATGTTGTTCATTTGCATGAGTCGTTTTACACACTAGGCATATCGGGCAGTGTCCAACCGTCCCGGTAAGTATGCCTGATATACCCGGTTGCCGCTTCAACAGCATTGAATTTTGCATATTTCGTATTGAAATGCGGGTGCCCGTCAATGACTTTAAACTCATCGGAGGTCACGATATTCAGTTCTTCCGTCGGAGAAATATTGGCAAACTGCATATTTTCGGCATCCCATTTCAATGTTTTGTTCAGGCTTTGCAGGCGGACAGCCAGCACGCCCAGCAACACCATCTCGTTGAATGGCCCTGCGTATGCAAAATTGGAAGTTCCTTCGACCCTGTTTTCGGGCGACTCCTTGCAGGCGCGGATCCAGTCCTGTTCGTGCGGTCCGTCGACATAACCAATTGCCCCCGGCACACGTCGAAGGTATGGTGTCACTTTCGGCACACGCCCCGATAAAAGGCGTGCATTGAACCCCCCGCACCCGGTGATCATCGTATCTTTCGAACCGATAAAAATACATCCGCCCAACCCGTCGGCCATCAGGTTCTCGCCTTCGGGGAGTAAATCCGGCCGCCTTGGCAGAATTCCCCCGTCATACCAGAATACCTTCACAGCAGGCATTTCCTGGTCCTTCACTTTCGGACGGGCCTGGAAATCAAACTCGACGGTCTCAGCCTGGGGGGCGCTCTCCGTGTTTACCTGGGTCGAGCTGCCGCCCACTTTCTCCGGGTATCCCAATTTCAGCGCCTGGTAAACCGGATCAAGCACGTGGCAGGCCATATCGCCAAAAGCGCCGGTACCGAAATCCCACCATCCGCGCCAGTTCCAGGGCGTATAAATATCCTGGTAAGGACGCATGGGCGCTGTACCAATGAAAAGATCCCAGTTTAGCGTGTCAGGGACAGGCATTTGCCCGGCAGGCCTCTGCAAGCCCTGCGGCCAGATCGGACGGTCGGTCCAGGCATGTACTTCGCGGACTTCGCCAATCTCGCCGTTCCAGATCCACTCACACACCTGGCGGACACCGTCGCCTGAGTTGCCCTGGTTACCCATCTGGGTGGCCACCCGGTTTTTGGCTGCAAGTCTGGTCAGCAACCGTGATTCGTAAACCGAGTGTGTCAACGGTTTCTGGCAATACACGTGTTTGCCCAGCGACAACGCCGTAGCCGCAATGATGGCATGGGTGTGGTCGGCAGTGGCAACCATGACACCGTCTATGGAATTGCCCATTTCGTCGAACATTTTGCGCCAGTCCCAATAACGTTTGGCTTTCGGAAAATCTTTGAAGCAGCCATCGGCATATTTCCAGTCCACATCGCACAAGCCAACAATATTTTCGGTAGCCATGCCCTTCAGGTTGGGGTGGCCCTTGCCGCCAATGCCTACGCCGGCAATGTTCAGCTTATCGCTCGGGGCCCGGTGTCCAAGCCCGCTTACTGCAAGATTGGGAACAATTGAAACCCCAGCAGTGGCAACAGTAGCCTTTCTTAAAAATTCGCGTCTCGATTTATTCATATTTTTAGATTTTTAGCCTTTCAGATTTCCGGGTTCTCAGATTATAACGTCACAATCACCAAACCGGTTCTGTTCCTGTAAACCGGTAACGCCTTTAACGGCAGTTCGGTAAAGTAGTCTTCACGCAGTTCTACGTAGCAGGTCCTGATCTTCAGCATCATTTCGTTTTATCAAAATTCGGAGATATCATCCATAAAAACTGATATTATTTTACTTTATTTTTCAAATTTTTCACTACTTTTTGGAAGAAAATCGTATTAAAATGAAGCTGATCGTTGAACGCCTGAATAAGGAGGCAAAATCCTCGTTCGTTCTTCAAAAGGATGTTTATCCGTACTATCCTACGCCCTGGCATTATCACCCGGAGTATGAACTCGTTCTTGTCCTGAAAAGTTCAGGGGAAAAAATAGTCGGTGATCATATCAGCAGTTTCTCCGACGGCGACCTTACTTTTATGGGACCTTTTCTTCCGCACGTCTATCACAACAGCAAGGTTTATTATGAAGAAAACCCAAATTTAACGGCAGAAGCGATTGTGATCCATTTCACCAAAGACTTTTTGGGCAGCCATTTCTTTACTATTCCTGAGATGGACGCGATGGCTTCATTTCTTGAAGATTCCGTCATGGGTTTTTCCGTCACCGGAAAGACAAGGCGGCTCATTGCCCGGAAGATGAATGATATGCTGAAAATGCCGGGTCCGCTAAGGATTATTGAATTACTGGTCATCCTCCACATTTTAACGGAAACAAAGGAGAAGAAAAGGTTGGCAAGCCCTGGTTTTATTCAGGATTTCAAAACTTCAGGCTCAGAACAAATCACAAAGGTGTGCGACTTTATCATGAAAAATTTCACCTCCGATCTGACACTGGATCAGGTTGCCGGAATAGCCAACATGTCGCCCAACGCCTTCTGTAATTTCTTTAAGCGGCGGACGCGAAAGACTTTTATCAGTTTTCTGAATGAAGTCCGGATCGGCTACGCCTGTAAACTCCTAAGCAGCGAACAGCACAATATCACCGAGGTCTGTTACACGAGCGGCTTTCAGAATTTATCGAATTTTAACCGGCAGTTCAAACGAATTGTCCATAAGACACCCCATCAGTACAGAAAAGATATTTTGCTCATGGGGATCAGGAACTGAGCGATTTGTCCTGTTGAAACCAGATTGAACGCGCCAGTTGATTGAGCTCCGCGATCTTCAGAAAAGGAGACGGCTTTTCGATCACTACTTTTCTCTGGATTTGATCCTGCACCAGGTGTGACAGCACGCGCAGGGCTGTTTTCCCATGGGTGAAACGGTCAGGGTTCCCGCGGACCAGATCTTCCACGGCTTTGCTCAGGTGACTGTGATCTTCCGTTTTATGTCGTCCAAACTCTTTTTTCCACAGGTAATCGACCGACTTTGGAAAGACCTCATGAACAGCCTGCCTGATCAGTTCCTGAACCTGTTCTTCCTTCATTTCAGGATGACAGTGATGAATATGGCCCGCGTTCAGAAAATAACTCTCCACATCCGTTCCCTGTGTCACAAAAAGGTGCGTATCAATGCGGCTAAACGTCTCACGCTGCTCTTCCACTTCTGCATCGGTCAGGTAATCCCGGTCACGGTGCACCAGGATTTTTACGCCCGGCATCTTCTCCTTGACAAAAACAGAAAAAAGATTCGCTGACGCGATCTTGGAACAACCCTCGTATGAGATCATCGACGTCTCGGCCATATTGAACCCCGACGAATGGAGCAGGATGCCCAGCAGGTTGCTTGTTGCGCTGTCTTCAGTGAGCACAATGTATTTCTCCCCCTTGTTAATATTCTGCAGTTTCCGTTCGAGTTCATACTTCCCGAGGATCGAAAGATAATCAGGGCTGGATATAAAATCATCGATGGTGTCGAGCTCCTGACGGGCGATAAAGCGGATAATCGGTTCGGCATTGCCCTGATCGGCCTCCTTCAGGGTCTCATAATAGTTCTGCCGTTCGTCGGGACTGATCAAAACAGGCAGGTATCCGTCGCGCATCAGGGCCAGGTTCAGCATCAACCGGGCAATACGTCCATTCCAGTCACTGAACGGGTGAATGACCGTAAGCCGGTAATGCAACCAGGCAGCCCGGGCTACAGGATGCTCCGTTCCGGCTTTGACCGGGTTGTTGTACCAATCCACCAGCTCTTCCATGTCATCATGGATCCTTCCGGAGGGGGTTGTGACTTGCCGGTCACCGTTCACATTGACCAGGTACTTCTCTTTTTCCCGGTAACTGACCGTCCCAATCAGGATTTCCGAAAGCAACAGGATATAGCGGGTTGACAAGGGCTGGCTGGTCATATCCAATAAGAGCTGAACGACTGCCCTTTCTTTTCCGATCCCCAGGTAAACCTGCTTTAAATCGTCGTACGGAAGCTTTTCCAGCCGGCCGGACGAATACCTTTCCTTGCCCGTCCTAAGCGATGTCAAATGACGGGCAATTTTTACCTGAAACCGTTCCCGGATAAACGTGATGAGCGGATCATACTGCGCGAGTTTCCTGACCGATGCTAATCTGATATCAATGTCCCGGAATTCAGGAAGAGAAAAAGTCAGCTTCATGAATGAATTTTTCTTAAAACTACTTTTTTTTTTGAAGAAAAGAACGAACAGACCAAATCTTTTCTCCAAAAGCTGACGCTTAAAAAGACCTGTTTCACCGACTCAGCAAACAGGTCTTTTTAAAAGATTCACGCCATGAACAGGAAACCGATTCAAAGGAACAACATGCTTCGCCATCATAAAGTGACTTTCTTACTTATCAATAAAATCGAATGGATATTGAAAGCCTTTTATTTTCTCTCCGGTTCTAAGACGGATCCAGCTTTCAAAGCCCCGCTCTCCTTCGGTCAGCTCAATGATCCGTGCGCCGTTGCTGCCATCCGGGTGATTGTAGTGCGACGTTTTCCGGCTCCCGGTTACCCGGCCATAGCAAAGCATAATCTCCTTCCAGCACACCACGTAATCGTTCAGGTGGTCGTGCCCCACGACGACGGCCATCACATCCCCGTTTTCTTTAAACGCCGAAAATAAGCCGGTATTCCTTTTCGAACAGGCAACCTGCTCTTTGCGGGTTCCGTAAAAACGGGCATCCAAATCGATAATGGCCTCTTTGAATTCCGGTACCGGAATGTGAAAGAAAGCCAGTGACGGGATGGGAATGCCTTTATTCTTTCGCGTATATTCTTTGCTCATCCGGGTGTACCAGGCTACCTGGTCTGCCTCGACGGTATCGCGGTTGCTGTCGAGGCCGTAAAGGACGGTCATGATCCTTTCGCTGCTCGACTGGTAAAGGGGAATGGCAAAATTGGTGATCCCTGTAATTCCGTCGACCGTGCCGGTGAGGTTCCCGGGAAATTTCTGAATGTACTCAAAGATTTCCCGCCGGGTCATGCTGTATTCGTCATCATGGTTGCCCAGTACGGCAGCAAACGGAATCCTGCGCGACACGGTCGGCTCAAAAACAGCGTCGATCCCTTCCAAAACCGGTTCGCCGGTCACGTGATCGCCCGTGTAAATGACCAGGTCCGGCTTTTCAGCCTCCAACACGTAATTCATGCATTCGGCTGCTTCCTTTGATTCGCTGACCGCAGCTTTCCAGTGGGTATCGGTGAACTGGACCAGTTTAAATTTTCGCTGAAGGTTGTAGGACAATTTTAATTCCGGCGCGCTCTTTTCAGGACGCATGATTGCCGATAACACTCCGGCAGAAGCGCCGGCATGGACCAACGTCAGGCCACCGGCAGTCAACGCGGCATTCTTCATAAAAGAACGCCTGGTTACCATTTCTCTTTTCACTGTTTGGAATTTTTGGTTTCTGTTTCATATCAACCTTGAACCCGGGACCCCCGTCAGTAGTCCGGCGGTCCCGGGTTTTGCATCACCACTTAAACGTCACATTCACCCCATCGGGATGATTTTCAAAACCAAGCAGGCAGGTCCGGCTGGTCTCGTCCCAACTCCACGTGGCGCCTTCCAGACTTATCCCCTGGGCATCCGTGACTGTGATCAGTTTTGGCGCGGCCGGCAAAAGCACACGCATCACGTTCGTCGTGTTCAGCGGACTCTTGGTGGTCAGGGAGTAGCTTTTCCCCATCCGCCGTTCATGCTCTGTACGCGAAGCCGCCGCCAACACCTGCGGGACTTTCTTATCTTCCACCCGGTGAAGGTCGAACAGGTACGACTGTTCGCCCGGCTTTACCGTTTTTTCGGTCAACACCGGCAATTCCGGGTCAAAGAGATCAATAAACAACCCCTCGATACGGAAAGGTTCGTCGCTCACGCTTTCGTCCATGACCGCGATCAGGTCAAATGGCCCCCGTTGCAGGTAAAAGCTGTTTTTAAACGTCATTTCTCCCGCTTTGGCCTTTTCTTCATACATTCTTTTCACGATCGCCACGAATGCAGCATCGCCTCCTTCCTCCAGGACAAATTCCTTTGGGTCTTTGCGGATCACGTAGACGAAGCCTTTCCCGCAGGCGTATTCGCCTTCGCCCGGATTCTCTCCTATCCCAAGGAGTTTGAATAAATGGTCAGAGGGCCTTTTGAATTGATTTTCACCCTGGTTCCACCATTCCTGAACCGTCTGGAACGGATCGGTATCGCGGGAGCTGTACACAATCACACCGCCCTCCTTGACCCATTTGGCGATGTGCGAATGGGCTTCTTCCGACAACGGTTTCAGGTTTGAATACGACATGAGCAAAACCCGGGTATCCTGCCAGGTTTCCGGGTATGCCACATTCTCGATGTGCATGGTTTTCACCGGCACACCCCGTTTCAGGAAAGGCAGCGCCTCCCCGTAGAAATTGGAAAGCTGAGGATCCTCGTAGCCTTCCACCGGATCCGGGGCCCGCTGGAACATCAGCGAATTGGCCATCAGCACGGAAATACCCGGCGACCCGGAAACCCGGTTCGGAGAAAGGGGCATCTGGTTCAGCGAGTTGACCATCACCTGCATTTGGGTGGAATAAAACCGGGGAATATGCTCTTTCTTATTGTTATCCGCGTTTTCCGGGTCAATCAGTTCCTTGTTGTGTGATCCCTCAATTCCACCCCCTCGTTTATAATAGGCACTGGTGTAGTACAACCCCTCGTAAATCCGGTCCGGCCAGGGCATCACCTCGTAGTTGTCGATGTTGGGAAACAACAGTTGGGCCGTAAACGTGGCCTGGTAGTTTTGCTTGTAATACGGCCAGTCAAATTCCCGGTCCTCGATCGGGTCGGTCAGGAAAAACATTTTCCGCCCTGTGGGGGCCGTCATGGCTTCCATGCAGCCATACTCCAGGTAGGCGGTCTCAAAAACCCGCTCCCGTCTCTGCCCGTTGAAATAGTTCGGCTCGGCCGAGGTGCCCGTCCATACCTGGGCAATATACCCGTCCACGCTGGGCAACGAGGCCAGGCTCGCCTCCGGGCTCACGATCATCCATTGCGAATAGTTGATCAGCGAATGGGTCGGCACGTAGCAACGCACATTCATCCCCTTGCTTTTCCCGTATTCCTTCGCGTAGGTAAAACATTCGTCCAGCGCCCGGTAGTACAGATGGTATTTCAGCTTATTGGACAGGTAGGTGTTTTCGGCCGACGTATGTTGCGGCCGCCAGTCGAACCCATAGTATTCTTTCCACGCTTCCTTAAACGATTTGCTGTAGCCGCCCTTTGCCCAGAACTCGGGCTCCTCCAGGTAGATGGCATCAATCCCCGCGTCAATCACCCGCTTGATATGCACCTCCTTGAGGTACTTCAAAAAACTTTTGGTCGGGACAAAATAAGGCGTTGTTCTGCCTCTCCCGTGCCAGAGGGTATCACCCTGCCGGTTCACCTGTCCGTCGTCCCAATGCGGCTTCCCGTCCCACTCCCCGTCAAAATAAGGTTTGTACCGGCTTCCCCAGGCGATCCCCGTCATAAAATGGGTGATATACCCGCGGTCACGCCAGCTTTGAACGCGCTGCTCGAAGGTCATATCCTTGCTGTCACCCACGCCGTAAACAATCGCCACGTCGGCCCGGACGTCGGTCACCGGCTTCCACTGCCCGCCTGTCTGAAAGGCGGTTTTCTCTCTTTGCCGTTCGGCTGTCCGGTTCACCACGTTCGGCGTACAACCGGCAAGAACGAGTAA
>CAZANK010000067.1:0-11397 GCA_964486235.1 uncultured Prolixibacteraceae bacterium
ATCACCTCCCGGGGAGACGATGCTTCCGTCTATAATGTGACTGATTATCCGGAACATGAGAGCAGCCGTTATGTTGACCTGCTTGCCCGGAAAGCGACGGTTGACAAGGCTCCCGTTGCCAAGACCTTTCTGGATATCCTGAAAAAAAATAATGACCCGCGACTGCACGTCTATGCCGATACGGTCACGGCATGGTTTCCACAGACGCCCGGCTATGAAGACATCCCGTATTTCGGATACCGTGGCCGGCCCCTGCTTAGCGGAGACAATCCGCAGGAAGGTTATGCCTACGGTGATAACACCGTTTCAAAATGGTCAGACCTGTTGTGGGTGCAGATCCAGGAGATGCCGCTGTATAAGGCCTCCGAAACCTATTTCAACCTGGCCGAAGCGGTTTTATCCGGACTGAAACAGGGCGACGCCCAGGCTTATTATAAGAAAGGTATCCAACTGGCACTGGCCCATACGAAAGAGCTGTACGAAAAGGCAGTCCCCCAACTCCCGGCTGTCGTTGCGTTGTTCAAAACAGGGAAACCCCAGTCCGAAATAGACACCTATCTTGCCGGCCTGCTCGCCGAAAAAGAAATCACGCAGGCACAGATCGATTATTTTCTTGATCATGAACCGGTGGTGACGTTGACCGGGAGTAATGAACAGAAACTGGAACAAATCATCAATCAGAAAATCATTGCGTTATTTCCGATGGAACACGAAGGATGGTGTGAACACCGGAGAACCGGATATCCAAGAATTCTCGTGGGGGTCGAAGAATCTCCGCTTAACGGACACATGCCCCGCAGGATGCCCTGGCCGGAAACAGAACAACTGATCAATGCAGAACAGTACCAGGTGGCCCTGGAGCGGATTGGAGGAACAGGAAAGGATTCCCGGACGACCACATTTTGGTGGGAAGCCAATCCCGATCCGTTCAAACTCCATCCGGAGACCGTGGAGACCCGGACAACCCCCTGGGTTTCTCAGTAACGGTACCGGGACGCCTTAAAAAAGAAGCGATCTCTTAAGTTTGTTGTTTGTATTTTATCTGGCTCATAAGGCGTCATGCCTTATGAGCTGTTTTTCCTCCCCGGAGGTACCGGTAACAGATGAAACCGGCCTGTACGGGTTTTATATCACTTTTTTAAAAACAGTGGAATGAAATTCATCCTTTCAAAAATAGTGACGGTAAATCCTCTTTCCGGGATCTTTACCCAACTATATGTCTCTTGTTTGCTTATCTTCTGTTCCTTTCCCGCCTCCGGACAATACACCGGGGTACCGCACCGGGAGCCGGCGAACGGCGAGGTCCCCGTCTGCAGTCCCGGGAATTACGGAGAACCGGGGACAACCTATATCCTGATGAACGATCTTTCAAGTCCCGGAAGCACAATCTTCCTCGGCAAAGATGTCACCTTCGACCTTAACGGGTATACGCTTACTTTCGCTGACGGCAGTTATGAACACGTTCCCAACTACAGCTTTGAAGAAGGCCTGAAAGAATGGGATTTTTCGAAGGCCCCCACGGCCACCGTTGAAGATACCAAGGTTCACGTTTTCACCGGAGACAAAATAGTACGCCTTTCTAAAAACGAAGAACTGGTATCACCCTATGTGTATCTTCCGGTTCCCAACCGGTCATACCTGGCCATGTGCGGCGTCGTCAGGCCAGATATGAAAGTAAGTGTGTATGTGGAAGACGCCCAAGGGGCATCTGTGCGATGCACAACGGCCTACGCTGACGGGGTAAAGCAAAGCTGCCCTGTGGAACACCGTTCACCACGCCTGGGGGGAGGTTTTGTTTTTGCCCACCTTAACGGACTTCCCGCAGGAAAATACCGGATCCGGGTCAAAGCCGAAACAAATTGCCTGGTCGATCACATCGATATTCGTCCGGCGATGGACACCGGCATCGGGATTGTTGAAAAAACGCATCCTTTAGGACACAACGACCATTTCCACGAACGGGGATACAGCGCCTTTTTTGACTACACGGACGATGTGTCGACCGGCAGGCCGTTGCCCGGCATTCCGCAGGCAAGCGGCAAGGGAACGGTCACGATTCGGAACGGCACCATCGTCAATGGCACGGATGGAGCGATCTCCCGGGGTATCCAGTCAACCGCCGCCGAGGTTCACGTGATCCTGCACAACGTCAGCATCGTGAACTCGGGGATCAACGCCACCGCGGTGGATGTGCCGCAAGCCACCATTACCAACTGTACCTTTGATGTTCAAAATCCCTTCATCATCAACCGCCACGGGTCAGAATTTTATGCCGTTGACCTGACCGGGGAAAAACCATCCGGGGTCTCTTTTTCCGAATTCTTCGGGGGACAAGGCTGTCTGGTTTTCAAGGGAAATTATTCAACTATCCATCATAACCGTTTTGTGAACCGGCAGACGGTTACCAACCATTACAGTATCATGGCCATGGGCGACAGCTCCAAAATTTTTGCCAACCATATTGAGCCCGAAACCGGCTCAGGCATTGAAGTATATGTCCATCGGGGGATGGAAATTTTCGACAACACGATCAAAATCAATGCCTCACCCCCAACCTGTGAATACGGGCATGAAGAATATTCGGTCGCAGCCGTCCGGATTGCCGACTACAACGCCGAACCCGGTTCGCCAAACGGCTGCTTCGGAAACAAGGTTTACAACAACAGGATCGTCATCACCGGCCAGGATTATCGGGAATATCAGGACTACATACCCATGGCCTGGGCAATTTTTTACAGCGCCAGCGGAGGCGACAACCTGATCTTTGGAAATGAAATTCATGTTGAAGATCTGACTCCGGAACTGAAAAACGAAACAGGCGCTTTTTATATCGGCGGAGGAACAATCGGCGGTCAGTTTTTTAAAAACCGTGTCACGACGAATGTTCCGGCAGCCTGGGTGGCATCGCGGTACGGCGGGGCCAAAGATACCCGGCTATACAACAATACAATTATCAGGGCCCCGGGAGCAGATGAAACGACGCTGCCTTTCCGCATGGGGTGGGAACAACGAAAAGACTGTGTGGCAAAAGACGTCGTATTCAGTTCAAACCGTTTTGAAGGCTTTCAGTTTGGGATCGGTTCAACAGATCAGGCGCACAGTTATTCCGTTTGGTGGACGTTGACCGTCAAGGTGACAGATAAAGAAGGAAAACCCGTCGAAGGATTGCCTGTCAGAATTCTGAATAAAGACGGACAGGAAATTGCCTTGCAAAAAACCGGAGAGCAGGGACTTGTTCAGGTGGGGCTGAAAGAATACGCTGTCGATGGCAAGCAGCAATTCACGGAAAATCCATATACCATCACTGCAGGGGATAAAAAAGCCAAAGTCAATCTGAATAAAAATACTGAAATCAACTTAACCATCTGATCAATGAAACGGAAAACAATTATCCTTGCCATCCTGATCTTATCGGCACCAACCTTATTGGCTCAAAAGTTTGAAGGCCTGGCCGCGACGCCGCCCATGGGGTGGAACAGTTGGAACCAGTTTGGATGTCGTATCAATGAGCATCTGATCAGGGAAATGGCCGATGCCATGGTAAACAGTGGAATGGCCGATGCCGGGTATGAGTACATCATTATCGACGATTGCTGGCAGTCAGGGAGAGACAGTGCCGGAAACATCCTGGCCAACCCGGAAACGTTCCCGTCGGGCATCAAAGCGCTGGCCGATTACGTTCATTCAAGGGGATTGAAATTCGGGCTATATTCTGACGGCGGCGTAAAAACGTGCGCGGGGAGGCCAGGGAGCAGGGGCTATGAGTTTCAGGATGCACGCACCTATGCTTCCTGGGGAGTGGATTACCTGAAATACGACTGGTGTTACTCGGAAGGCCAGAGTGCCCAGGCAAGTTATCAATTGATGCGTGACGCTCTCTTTGAAGCCGGACGTCCTATTGTTTTCAGCATGTGTGAATGGGGATCAAATCAACCATGGCTATGGGCCAAAGATATTGCTCATCTTTGGAGAACGACGGGCGATATCAGCGACTGCTTCAGTTGTGAATCCAACTGGGGATCACTGGGTGTGATGCAGATCCTCGATCAGCAGGCCAAGTTGCGCGGCTATGCGGGGCCCGGGCACTGGAATGATCCGGACATGCTCGAAGTGGGCAACGAGGGATTAACACTCACGGAATCGAAAACCCATTTCAGCTTATGGTGCCTGTTGTCAGCGCCCCTGATAGCCGGCAACGACCTGAGGAACATGCATCCCGATATTGTTGAGATACTGGCAAACGAAGAAGTCATTGCCATCGATCAGGACCCGCTTGGCAGGCAGGCCTTGAAGTGGATGGACTACGGTGATCTGGAGATATGGCTAAAGCCGTTGGAAAACGGAGACTTTGCCATGGGAATACTGAACCGTGGAGATGACATGATCCGGTTTGACAGGAACCTTCAACTCACAACCTATGATACCGATTTCAAACCCCAATCATATACCTACCGGATCAATGGAGACTTCACGATACGGGATCTTTGGAAACATGAAAATATCGGAACGACCAAAGAAAGCTTTAAGGCAGAAATCGATGCCCATGAAATGGTCCTGTTGAGATTGATTAAAAATTAAATACCAATATATTCATAATCAGATTTAAAAACCGGGAGATGAAACGAGCCATGATAGCCTTACCTCTCATACAAGTGAATGATTATTTTGGCGAGCTCCATGCGTTGATATCCTAATTGGTAGATAATAAGCTTAGTACGAAAATTATCCTTCGTTTAATTGAAAAAATAAACACATGAAATAGCCATAAGAGCTAAAGCTCATACAAACCGAAAATGAATAAATGGCTATTCCATGAGTACGTACCAACGTTCAATAAAACAAAAAACAATATATACGAATGAAAACACTGGAAAGGATTTTGCTGGCGACAGGCCTGATTTTGCTGGGAATCAACATATCTGGTTTATTTAAAACCATGCGAAACCCAGCTATTTATACAGAAGAGCAAACCCTGCATAACCGGATCAACGATGTCACCATCCCTTATCCGGACATCCGGAAAATGTTAAAAAAAGAAGAACATGAATCCAATATTGATTTCGCCGTCAGGATCAACAAGGTGGTTAATGATGGTTTTGCGCACTACTGGAAAGACGAAGGCGTTGAAAAATATCATCTCAGGGTACCTGTTTGGGAAAATTATCTGTTATTTGCCGCATCCTATATAAACCCCAAGAGATACGAAAAATATGAGTTCAGCAACTACCATAAAAACTTAGAGCGGGGAGCCGGACTGTGTTCCACACATTCCACGATTGTCAAGGGAGTTTTGCTTGATCATGGTATTCAGGCAGAATTGCTCGATGTAGGCGGGCATCATGTCGTTGTACGGGCGGAACTCAATGACACAGCCATCTATATCCTTGATCCCGATTACGGCATTGTTGTTCCGCACGACACCGCGGCAATTACTGCCAACCCCGAATTGGTCAGGCCGGCCTATGCCAATATGGCTGCCTTGTATTATTCCGACGCCATTGATCCGTATACAACCGATTATGTCGTCAAAATCTTTGGGGACAGGAAACATGTGTATTCGGTGGAAAACTGGTTTGAAGGTTTCTCCTATTGGGCTATCTGGATTATTCCGTTTTTGCTCATGTTGCCTTTTCCCTTTCATCGGTATTTCCGGAAATAATTGAACCTGATATGAAAATTCCAGATAAACGGTATATTATCCGTGCCTTTATCATTTTGGTTTTGTCTGCTACTATTTTGAAGTCTTGGGCGCAGGAAGACCACACCCACTACAGCAAAACATTCGGCAGGGAAAAGCCTTACCGCATCTTCTTCCCAAAAGATTATGCTGCTTCGCAGGAACGTTATCCCGTGATCTACTATTTTCACGGGAACAAAGGCTCTCATGAGATGGAACTGACAGAAACGGCCCTTTCTTTGGTTGAAGGGAACAAGGTCATCATGGTCGCCTGGAACGGCCGCTCGGCCGGCTCGGATGTTCGCCCCTACAACATCGGTTTTCATTCGAACGTGAATTATGAAACGCAGTTTAAAGACTATTTCCCGGAGTTGACAGCACATATCGACTCGGCTTACCGAACTTTAACCGATCGGCAGCACCGGGCGGTGATCGGACACAGCATGGGCGGGATCATGTCCTTTTTTCTGGCCGGAAAATATCCTCACCTGATCGGCGCCGCCGTCAATGTAAAAGGTTCTCCCGAGTTCTTTATCGGTTATCCCGATAATCACACCTTGTACAGTGTCCGCTATTTCTTCAAAAATTTGTCCGGAGTGAAATTGCGGTTTCACAACAGCACTGCCGGAGAGCTGGTTTACCTCAACAACGAGGTGCATCAGGGCGCTTTGCGGGAAAAAGAGCTGGAGTATGAATACCGTGTCTATGAAGGAGGGCATGGCCTGTCGCCGGAGGAATTTACAGATGCCTTTCATTTTGTCGTGAATACGTTGAAGCAACCAATGGCTAAACCCGGGCGCTGGCATCATGCCGATCTGTATCCGGATTTTGACGTCTGGGGATATGAAGTTCACAGCGATCTCAAAGAACCGGGTTTTATCGAGATGCATGGCGTCACAAAGGGGGGATTGGGAATAACAACCAAAAAATGGCAACCCGAAGGAAGGACTATTCCCGGGGTAAAAATACAAGTAAAAACGGCCCCTGAATACCGGCCGAATTCATCGTACACACTGCTGGATTATAATTTGGCTACGAACAGGAATCAGCAAACAAACGTGAAGAGTGACAACGAGGGACGGATCGCGTTCTCCGTGAATCATGAACCCCACCAGTTTGGGATCTTTCAAAAAAATGACCCGGCAGAAATTGTCGTACTGAATTACCGGGTGAACGGGAAAAGCAGGTTTCTCGATCATAAAAAGCCTTGCGCCCTGAAATTGCATCTGCTGAACCGGGGAGGAAGCGCCGGAAAAGGTCTGAAAGTCACTTTATCATCGGCAACGGAAGGGATCAGAATTGCCAATCCTTCCGTTTCGTCCGGCGATATTTCGTCTTGTGCCGATCAGTGGCTTGAAACGGATTTTCAGGTAACCGCCTCGAACCAGCCCCCCAACGATGGTTCGCCCTTTCAGGTCAGGTTTTGCATCACCGTCACCGATCACGGTCAAAATACCTGGAAAGATGAATTTGACGCGCCGGTTTTCTTCGATGTTCCCGAATTTATCCATATCGGCATTGACGACGGCGACAGCGAGATGTTTGGAAACGGCAACGGCAATAATATCGCTGAACCCGGCGAATCGATCATGATTTATGAGCTCAGTCACCGTACCCGCCTCTGGCATGACGATCCCTACATTGATTCCGAACGTATCCATGTGGATCTCCAACCCGATAAATGGGGCGATGGTTATGCCGTATCTTCAGTAGTAGATATCTCCGAAAATTGCCCGGCAGGTCATCAAATTAAATTTCTGGCCAGTTACGAAGTGAAGGAATGGAAAGCCATCAAACGTCATGTGACGTGGGGAACCTTTATCATTACCATAGGAAAAGAACACTGGACAGATATCGGGGGTTATATGGCGACACCGTTCAAATGAGCGATTTATTTCCGCCGGAATATCCTTTTAAACCCCCGCCAGGTTTTATTATACGCCACCCAAATTAGATTTTGTGCAATTTTGAGTATAAACCGAAAACCTGGTCAAAATGAAAAAGGAAAATTCATTCTCTCCGGAAATTTATTATCTTTGTTCGCAATTTTACGAATAAAAAAGGACACGCTGCACACACGGTTTAAGATTGACGTGGTAAGGCAGCCTGTTTGCCCGAACAAAGAACAGGAAAAATGGATAGACGTAAAGCAATGAAGATGACCGCTGGTGTCATCGCGGGAGGTGGGGCCGGACTGTTCACACTTTCAAACGCATTTAAACCCAAAGGCCAAATTCTGCCAGAACCTCAGAAACTGGAATACCATTCCACCGAAAACACGTGGGAATATGCACACCTTGATCCTTCGGTTTCCGCCAACGTGGCTTATCGCGCGTATAGCGAGGGTAGTTGCATGTATGCCATCGTCAAGGGTGTCATCTCGCAGTTGACAGAGAAGTTGGGCGAATCGTACGCATTTTTCCCACTCCACATGTTTAAGTACGGGCACGGGGGCGTTGGCGGGTACGGGTCGATATGCGGTGCCCTGAACGGGGCCGCGGCTCTCATTGGACTGCTCGTTACCGATAAAAACGTGCAGGACAACATGATCGCCGATATTTTTCAATGGTACGAAAAAGAACCGCTTCCGGCATACATTCCCCGTGAAGCGAAGCTGGATTTCACACCGCCAACGAGTGTTTCCGACTCTGTCCTTTGCCACGCGTCAAACACCAACTGGTGTGCGCAGTCAGGATTCAAAGTCAGCAGCAACGAGCGAAAAGAAAGGTGCCGCCGCTTAACTGCCGATGTGGCGCAAAAAGTCACCACCGCTCTCAATGAGATTTTCACGCACACATATATTTCAGGAACGCACAGCAACCAGACTGTCAATACGTGCGTAACGTGTCATGGCCAAGAAGGCAAGCTCGACAATACCGCCGTCAAAATGAGCTGCAACTCCTGTCATTCCGAATCGATTGGACACAAAGTCTTTTCCGATGTCCATCACAAATTCATGGCGGAATAATTAGCGCGAATATCACCGCCGTTCACGGATTAAACCCCGTTGTTCACGCTTAGACGCGGTTATCTTCTCCCTTTCGGGGGAGAAAACAGGCAACCCGGAAATAAACCGATCAAATTGACCGGAGTTCAGGACAGCAGATTCATCAGATTCAAAAAATTGAAGTAGATTTGTACCTGACCTTGCTAAACTTTGCCTTCAATGCCTGGGATTCAGAACAAGATACGGTTTGAAAACGGAGAATCAGTCGGATTCGAAGACTTTTTCAAGAAGAACTTCGCCATTTTTTCCTCCTTCGCGTTTCGGTATATTCCTGATCCGGCTGTTTGCGAAGACATTGTTCAGGAAGTTTTCCTGTCATTCTGGGAAAAAAGGAATTCATTCGTGAGTCCGGTGGCCGCGAAATCCTTTTTTTATATCTCGATCCGGAACACCTGCCTGAACAGGATCAAACATGAGAAGGTCAAATCGAAATATCTGAATTACAGGCAGCCGGAGGAGGAGACTTCCGACTCTTTTCTGGAAGCCGTTTTTAAGAAAGAAGCATACCGCGAAATCTATCAGGAAGTAAATAAGCTTCCGAAAGTGGCCAGGAAAATCCTAAAGCTGACGTTAAGAGGAAGAAGCAATGAGGAAATTGCCAATCTGCTTGGAATCGCGGTCAACACCGTGAAGGTACATAAGAACAGAACTTACAAGATACTCCGCCGAAACCTCCGGGATTTGTATTATCTTTTTCTTTGCTGCCCGAAACCGGTACCTGACACGCAACCATCCAGATGAATTAATTTTAGGAAAGGACATTAGGAAAAGACAGACAGCACCCAAGGATCAGCGAAGGAGCACCGAACGATCACCGAAGGATCAGAGTCCCTGTAAAAAATTACCAGTCTCTTTTGCATAGTTCATCGGTAATCGCGTAAACCACCGGACAAATTTCGCAGTTCTTTTGTGTCAGGTTCAGTATCTGATAGAAACGTTTGCGGTCGGTGTGCGGATACTCGCGGCAGGCGCGCGGCCGGTTTTCATAGACCCAGCAGAAATTGTCGTCCATCAGGAAAGGGCAAGGTGTTTGCCGGAACACAAAGTCACGCTCTTCATCCAGGTACAAATACCGGTTTATGAAATCCGAAGGTTTCATATTCTGGCCCTTTGCGAGCCGTTCCACGTCTTTGTCGATCACGATAGGGCTGATGGAAGAACAGCAATTGGCGCAATCCAGGCAGTCAAACTGGCTGAAAGCGTCATGATGTAACGCCTGCACCACCGAATCGAGATTTTTAGGCTTTCTCTTTTTCAATTTCTGAAACAAAGCCGAAAACTCCTGACTGCGGTTGGCAGTCATTTCCCGGAGCTGTTCAGGCCTGAAATACCGGATGGGTCCCATTTTTACGTTTTCTTCTTTTGACTTGTGCCATAGACAACCCGGAAATAACAACGACTATTCCCAGCATTTTCTGCGCATTGATTTTGTCGCCCAAAATAAAAAAAGATAAAACAGCAACAAAAACCGGGATCAGGTTGATGAACATGTTCGATTTGTTGATGCCCAGATGCCGGATGCTGTAGGTGAAAAATACAAAGGCCAGGATCGAAGCAAATATTGCCAGTTTCACGATCGCTTCGAAAGCTTCGGCGTTGAACGGAGTTACAAGCGCTGTCCTGGCTTCAAAGATTCCCCAGAAAGGTAAAAACATCAATGCCCCAAACAGATTTTGCCAGGCAATGATCGTGTAGCCGTTGTAATGTCCGGTCAGCTTTTTCAGGATCACGGCATAGCCGATCGTGGACAACACGGTTTCCCGGTCATCTTTGCCACGAAAAACATCAGCACGGCCGAAAGGCCCAGCCGGAACAGGACAACCGTTAACGGTTCGTACGCTTTGTAAGCGACCTTAAACCACACGAACGAAAAGCTCCAGAAGAACATGGCCAGCAACGCGGAACCATAGTATTTGAAGAGTTTATTTTCCATTTCGCCCTAAATGATGCAAAAGTAGATAAAAAAACTTCTGCAAAAGTCATCAAATACAGGCTATTTTATCCTTATCCTCTTAATCCCGTTGTTCCCCCTGAACACCGGAAAATACATTAACTCCACTTTCGCCGGATTTGCGGGTAGCTGATTGTAGCAAGTGCTTTTTATTCGTCGAGTAGATTTAAAATTTCTTGTTTTAATTTCTTCAAGTCATTTGATACTATCGCCCAAATAATGTCTTCAGAAACTCTATCATAACCGTGAATTATTCGATTCCGTGTGTCAACAATTTTTCTTGCATTAGTAATCTTTATTTCGGGGTTTACATTCAGAATCCTGTTAATCGCTTCACCAATAATTTCTATGTTCCTTTCTATGGCTTTTCTAGTTTTCAGGTCCTTTTGAAATTCTAAAAAGTTTCTCCTTTCGGGAAGAAACTCTTCAATTTCTTCAATTGCCTGCTTAATGTCTTCAAGCCAAGTTTGGACTTCTTTTTCCATAAATTTGAACTTTAGTTCGGTCAATTTCACGTTTTAAAAAACGATTTCTAATGGCTTTCTGTTCAAGAAGGTCAATTTGTCTTTTCAGTATTTCTTCAAGTTGAAATTTTAGATTAAAATATTTGTCAGAGTATGAGATCGGGTCATTGTCTTCAATTTCGACAACCAAATCGATGTCGCTATCTGGTCTAAATTTGTCAGTAGTCACAGAACCAAAGGCAAATAAAGAACTAACCTTATTCAATTCACAAAGTCTTTTTATTTGGTCAATATGTTG
>CAZANK010000068.1:0-7488 GCA_964486235.1 uncultured Prolixibacteraceae bacterium
CACGCTGGGCAACTTCAAAACCATCCGCGCCCTGTGGGCAGACGAAGCCAACGAAAAATACGAGGCCCTGGCCAAGATCGGCGAACCGTTTATGGCCTCGCTTGATGCCAGTGACCGCCATATTCTGGTGCACACCACGTCCAATTATTCCATCAGCGGTTATTCACCCAAGCCGGTGCCGGTTAAAAATCTGATGCTCACCAGCCTCGGCGCTTACCTCGACTGGCATGCCTTCTTTGACGTGCCGTCGCCCGCGGACAACTACCTGAACATCATTGAATGGGAGCACCTGGCCACTCTCGGACGCGACCATTATGTCAAGGTCGTCCGCGAAGGATACCTCTTCCCGTTCGGCCATCGCGCCGCCCTGGTCAAGATCACGGAACGGAAGTTCCACACGCCGACCAAATCGGCGGTCAACCGCCAACGAATGTATATCGTCGTGCTGGAAAAGGAAGTCTTGTATTCCCGCACCGACCCGCAAAACAAATTCATCCGGTTCCCCTTCCAGGCAGTCCGCGTGAATGTCAACACCACTCCCGATATTGACAATCCGACGGATTCAAAGATCATCGACGTACCCCAGTCGGGCAGTCCGTTGAAAAAGATGCTGACGCCCTTTGGAGGAGGTGGGAACACGTCCTATAACTTCTATATCCACGTCGGCAATAAAGGATTTCCCTTCCACCTGACAGTGACCGACAAGGAAGGATTTGAACACGTCATCCGAATGCCGCTGGCCTTCCTGGAAAACCGGATTGCCCGCGACAAGGGACTGATGCAGCAGATCATCAACAAATACAATCCCAACCTCAGCTATACGAAAGTGGGTTTCGCCGGACAGGATGTGGCCTATGCCGAAAGCCTGGTCGACGGCGACACGACCTTCGAAACCGACTGGCTCAATTTCGGCGGACAGGTTTATCCCGCCACGGGCGAGGCTGACATCAAGTTTCACCCCGTGATGCAGCAGTCCAGCGTGTTTATCAAGCAGATCGATGAGATGACCGGCAGCCGCAAGGCGGCAACCATTCAGCTCGAAGATGATCAAAACGCGGGAATGGTATTCGCCACCGTGGAAGGCGCGGTGGTCGATTTCAGCGGCGGCTCCGACAAAGCCGGAGGGTTCCTCTCGCCAAACATGGCCGTGACGGCGCTCAGCAAATTACAAGGTCCTGTGGGCGGCGCGGTCGACGACCTGAAAGCGCTGACCTTTAATCCCGACAAATTTTTTGAAGCGCTCGAAGAATTCCCCGTCGCCAAAATTTTTGGGGTCATCCGCATTTTTGACCTGCTGCTCGGAGGACTGGAACTCGATGGCGCGTTCGACAGCCTGGTCAACACGATCAAGCAGGTCAAAAGCCAGATCGAAGACCTGAAAAACCAAATCCTGGCCTTTGAAAACCAGGCTAAGGAAACCGCACAGAACCTGGAAGATCCGATCAATAACCTGAAGCAGCAAATCAAGGATAAAGGCCAGGAACTGCTGGACGCCCTGAACGGCAATATCCCCAAAATTCCCAACTTCAAGGCCTATGTGACCCCCGGGGCATTTTTTGCCGAATATAAATGGCAGCCGGAATTCAAGGGCAATCCGATCAAGGTCATTGAAGACATCCTGCATGTCAACGTCAATGATCCCAACAAAGCCCTGACGATCACCACCAAATTCGAGAAGCCGTTCGACGCTTCCAAACCGGCAACCCTCAACGGCTCGGCACGGTTTGAGAAATTCGGGGTTGACCTGGTCCCGTTGCTCGAGGTGAACTTCAACTACCTGGAATTCAAAACCGGCTCTTCCCAAAAAACCGATGTCAAGGTAGACATTGACGCGGAAAACCCGATCAAGTTCAAGGGAGCGCTCAGCTTCGTCAACAATCTGCAAAGCATCATCCCCAGCAGCGGATTTTCAGACGACGGGCCCTACATCAAGCTGGAACCTACCAAGGTTGTCGCCGGATTTAACCTGAGCATCCCCGATGTGACCGTGGGGATCTGCATGATCACCAATATCAGTCTGGGTGCCGACGTCACCCTCCCCTTCACAGGCGCCCCGTTAACCATCGGGTTCAACTTCTGCACGCGTGAAAACCCGTTCCTGCTCACGGTTTCGCTGTACGGAGGAGGTGGCTTCTTCCGGATGGTCACCACCCTGAAAGGCCTGCAGTACATCGAAGCAGCCTTTGAATTCGGGGCTGCCGTATCGCTGAATGTCGGCGTCGCCTCGGGAGGCGTCTCGGTCATGGGAGGATTCTACTTCAAAATGCTGATGACGGAGAAAGTGATCAATGGCGTGTCGGAGGACATTGTCGAAACCACGCTGACCGGCTACCTGCGCATCAACGGGAACCTCAGCATCCTGGGGCTGATCACTGTATCGCTCGAATTCTACCTGGCCTTTACGGCAGTGTTTGTGGGCGACAAGGTTGAAAAGCTGGAAGGGACCGCCACCCTCAAGGTCAAAGTCGAGGTGCTGTTTTTCAGTAAGACCGTTTCGGTCACCGTGCGCCGCGAGCTGAAGGGCGCTGACGCCGATCCGAAATTCGCGGAGATGATCGATGAAGACGACTGGCAGGAATACTGTCTGGCTTTTGCAAGTTAAACTCATAATCGGAGAAGATATGTCACAGGAAATCATATTCACCACCCTGCCCCACCGGCGGGAAACCATCGAAGGTAACGACGTGCTGAAAGTATCAGTATTTGTTTCCGTCAAACTGAGCACGCCCAAGGATACGACACTGGCACAGTTCGAAGACATCCTCAACTGGCCGCAGAAAGTGCTGGATGCCGATCTTAAGTTCCGGCTAAACGACGGTACGGTGCTCGACGCCGTCCTGCAGGAAACGATGATCGATCCCGAACTTTTCAAAAATATCTTCCACCCCGGGATTAAAGTCGATGACTTTAAGGAGGAAGATCTTTCGGGAAAACGGATCAACTCGTTTCCCGCGGCCCACATTCAGCATTTCTTATTTCAGTCGTTTAAGAAGGAAGCGGTCATCGATCCGAAACAGAAGGTGACGCCCGAGAAGTTTGTAGACGACAGTCACCTGGGCGCCATTTCGCGGGTCAGCCTCGACCTTCAGTCAGTCCGCCGGGCAACCGTACCCGGCCAACGCGTGAAAACACCCGCCATGCACCTGATGATGAACCGTGGCGTGCAGGATGACCAGAGACTCAGGCAAGCCATTCAGCAAAACAAGTTTGTGCGTTTTGAACGGCAGATGAACCCCAAAGACGATTTCACCCAGTTGCGGAAATTTCACCATACCGACCGGACAGAAAGAAGAGTCAGAATTCAGTTGAAAAAACCGACCTTCGAATTTCACGATGTGTTATCGGTCATCACCAGTTATCCGCAGTTGATGCGAAAATTGGGGATCGTCCTGGATTTCATCCTTCCCTACAGTAAATCCATCCCGGACAGGGGAACGATCCGGCTGGTGCCCAATTCCCTGATCTTTGAGGAGGAAGGGACAACGGTTTCCACGCCGGCCACGGCATACGAAATCACCGCGAACGGGTTCTATATCGGCGACAAGGCCAATTCTGTTTTCAAACAGGGATTTGTAAAGATTAATACCGACGAATTCACGGTCGTGCAGATCGATGCCGACGGCGCTGCCCTGAAAACCTCCAATATGGCAGAGAACAAAGTCCATCAGATCGCGCGTTATTATGAAGTCCGGTCGGAATTGGCAGTGAGCAGGGTGCTGAAAGAAAAGGAACTGGAAGAAGCCGATCCGCCCGAGGAAGAAGGTTTACCGTTTATGCGGAGTGCCGGCATTGCCATCACGAAGAACGGGATGGCCGGGCACCTGTTCTCCCGCATCAATGCCAACCTGGAGATCCGCCGGAATTTCAACGCCGTGTCACCGGTGAAGTTTGAAGTCCGGCCGAAGGGCATCGCGGCAAACATTCAACCGTCGGGCGTCACGCCGGCGCAGATGCAGCAGCCCGAAGCAGAAGCCGCGCAGGCGCAACAGGTAAAGGCGGGCGTCACGCAGGCTCAACCGCAACAGGTAACGACAGGGGTGACACCGATCCAGGCGCAGCAACTAAAGGCGGGAGCGGCGCATCCTCAGCGGCAGGTGAAAGCTGTGACCGAACTGAAATTGCGGCTGCCCGACCAGGCGCTTTACTCGGACGATGTGATCCAGGGCTACCAGATGGATGTCGCCTATGAATCCAATCCGGACCAGTGGTACTCGCTGCACCGCAAACAGGATGAATACACCTGGTTCGATGAGTCGAACAACCCGCATCCGGTCGCCGGCATTGAACCCGACGAAGGCTGCATTCAACTGGGCGTTGCCGAAGACACCGAAGACCCCGACGACGTATTTGTCTCCGAAACCCTGGCCCGTTGGGAAGGCTGGAGCCTCTCCGTCCGGAAGCCCGGCTACGCGATCAATGAGTCAGACGATTATGAGCTGAAGCCGGGAGAAACCATAAAAAAGGACTTCGTCAATACCAATAAAACGGTTGAAGCCCGGAAATACCAGTTCGACGGCGACCTGGGGTTCAGGGTCAATGCCCAATCGAAGGCCGTGCCGGGCAGCCTGCCCAAACTCCGCTTCGGAAAGGATTACCGCATCCGGATCCGGGCGGTCGACCTGGCCGGGAACAGCGTGCCGCCCGGTTCTCAGCCTGAATCGCCCGACCAGACCGTCCGCAAAAACATCCGCTACCTGCGCTATGAGCCGCTGGGTAGCCCCATCGTGTTTATCGGAAATGAGCTTAGGGACGGCGAATTCCTCGAAAGCATGGTCATTCGTTCCAACTTTGACCAGACAGCCAACGAATACGAAAACAGTCACCCGGTTGGCGGAAAAACCTTCGAAGACTATTCGCTGCGCTACCTGCTTCCCCCGAAAAACAGTCAGCAGATGGCCGAGACCCACGGCATGTTTGAAAAAGCCTTTGGCGACCCGCAGCAGGCAAAAGAGATTTACGCGATCATCACCAGCCACGAAGAATTGTATGACCGCGAGGAGAAAACAAAAGAAAAGATTTATCAGTCCGGCGAGGTGGAGATCGGGTACCTGCCCGATCCAATGGCGGCAGGCGTGGCCCTGTTCCTCTCCGACGGCTATGAACATACCCATACCCAGGTCTTTGAACCCCGCATGTTCAGTTTCTTCAGCAACCAGGAAATCACTCCGGGAAATACGGATTCAGTCCCGAAACCCGACGACTGGTACCATGCCGGACACATCCGGATCAGGCTGGAAGAAGGGGAGCAGCAGGTTAAATGGGATGCTTCCGACCGGCAGCTCACGGTGTATATGCCCAAAGGCCTGCGCACCCGCATCCGTTTCAGCACCTTCTGGCGCGAAAAGGATTTGACCGGACTGGCGGCCATCTGGCGGATGATCACCGAAGAATCGCCGGCCAATATGAAGGAGGTCCGCAGCCTGGCTTTCTCCGGGCAGCACTGGATGGTCAGTCCTTCGCGCGAGATTGAGCTGGTACACGCGCTCCAGCAGCCGCTGGATGCCCCCGTGATCAGTCATTTGTTACCCGACCGGGACTTTGGCGAAACCATTGCAGCCATCCACATTCAAATGAAAGTGCACGGCGAAAGCACCGAAAAAGTGGAACTGCAGTCGCGCTGGACGGAGAAGCTGGACGACGGAATATCCGTCAGCATCAAGGACAAAGAGGGACGGAACAGCATCGCCGACATCCGGGTGAATTACCAGGACGACGTGATCACCAAGGGAACCGTACCGCAGCCGGCAGTGCTTGTCCGTCCGAATATCCAAAACCTGCAGGCCATTCCTTACAAAAAATTCAAATTGCAGACGCAGTCGGAATTTGAAAAAGACCCGCAGCCCGCGTCGCTCCGGATCGGAAAAATCTATCAGGCGCAGGCGGTATCATTCCGGAAGTTTGAGCAGGAACGCAAATCCGCTCCTGCCACCATCGTGAACCAGGTCCGGTTCGACGTCAGGGAGCATCAGTTTTCGCTGATGAAGCAACTCGCGCTCAGGATCAAACCGCTAGTTCAGCAGTTTGGCGACACCAAACACCGGTGGGTCGACTACAAGCTCGTGGCCGCCTCACGGTACCGCGAGTACTTCGATAAGATACTGGCGGCAAACCCAACCCTGACCACCAGCCGCGAAAGCGAATGGAAGGAGCGGGTCAACATTCCCAGCTCAGCCAGGCCAAAGTCGCCCGAGATCGATTACGTCGTTCCGACCTTCGAGTGGCGGAAGTCGCAGACCAGCGACGCGGTCCGGCATCAGCGCGTGGGCGGCGGACTGCGGATCTTCCTGAAACGCCCCTGGTATTCGTCGGGCGACGATGAAATGCTGGCAGTGATCCTTCCCAACCCCCAGTCCAAACCTACCGTGACGGCCATGCTGCCCTCCGGTTACTCCGAGCATTATACCAACTGGGGGATCGACCCCCTGCTGTACGCCGTCCAGCCGGCAGGCTACTCGCCCCTGCCGTCCGATTTCCGGATGAACCCGGTCATCGACGATGATCTCCAGTACCCGGACCGCGGTACGGCAAAGGCGCTGGCCGTGGCCTATCCCGTTCACTTCGACCAGGACCGCCAAACGTGGTTCTGCGACCTGTCGGTCAATCCCGGGAACATGTACTTCCCCTTTATCCGTCTGGTCCTGGCCCGCTACCAGCCCTACTCGGTACGGAAGGAAGAGGAGGATGTTTGCCTATCGCCCGTGGTAACCGCCGATTTCATCCAGTTGATGCCTGAACGGCAAACCACGGTCGTTTTCAAGAAAGACGACAGCAACTCCCGGTTCACCGTCACCGTCGAAGGATCGATCTACAACGAACGCCTCGCCTCCTACGGCAACTACAATTTCCTCCGGATCAGTTTCCAGGACAATACGATCGCCCAACCCATTTTTGGAACCGTCAGCAACGGGAGCAATGACGAAGATTTGACGGAAGAAGGGGTCGAGGTCAGGATCGGCGCCAGAAATATTGAAAACAACCGGTATACGGTCAGCAATGAATTCCGGCTGCCCAGGAAGTACAAAGACGAACCCTTCCAGATCATCATCGAGGAATACGAGCGCGGCCCCAACAAGATCGCCGGATTAAGTGCCGAATACCAGGGCCGGCTTGAACAGTCGGAAGAAACCGACCGGTTGATCTACGCCGATGTGTTCAACATCAACGCACCGGAAAAATAACGGCATCTTTTTCAAAAAGGCCCTCCATGTAAAAAGAGGGCCTTTCTTATTGTTAAAATTGAATTTCAGCCGGCACCGGCAAGTGATCGGCAGAAAAGACCATATAAGTCTGACAGGATACCCTATCGGGGAACGGTAACCGGATCATTGACAAAGTCAATCTTTCTTGTGACCACTTTAACATGAAAGCCGCCGGTGTTACCAGCCCGGGTTTTGTCCAAGGTTTGGGTTCATGGTCAAATCGTTGGCAGGAATAGGATAGAAGTACAGTTTGTCACTCCAAACCCGCTGCTGATCTTTCATGAACACC
>CAZANK010000068.1:7588-11284 GCA_964486235.1 uncultured Prolixibacteraceae bacterium
AGGATAGAAGTACAGTTTGTCACTCCAAACCCGCTGCTGATCTTTCATGAACACCAGCGTATGTCCGTCGTCTGCCAGTTGTGAGTTATTTGTCGCACCGCTTCCAAGGGTTTTCCCAACATAGAGATAATAAACCCCCGGAACTTTATCCGGATTCTTTTCCAACGTAAAACACACATCCAATACACCGTCATTATTCATGTCGTATGGAGTCTCCAACTCGGGGATATAAATGCCTTCCCAGTCTTTGGTCAGTAATCCTCCTGCCTTCCACCGGCAAATGTCTGACCAGGAGAATCCTTCAAAGGATAGTTCAATCGCTCTCTCCCTTCGGATTTCCAGGATTTCAGGACTGGATATCTCCGGAAAGAAACGGCTTTGCAGATAGTTGTCGACGACCTGAGGTTTCGTATTCAGCCCACCGGTAATGCCGGCACGGCTTCTTAGTTTCCCGATCGTTTTTGCCCAGTCCTCATCCGTAAGCGTCCCCAGCTCAGCCTTTGCTTCGGCATAGTTTAACAACACTTCGGCATAACGGAACAGGATCGAGTTGTTGTCGCAAACGTCAACATTGTCGTACTGCATATCATCCAGTGTAAACTTACAGGTGTGATATCCGGTAATGGCATACGCATAATTGGGGGCTGTTTCGATGTTATTTCCTCCGCTGATACGTTTAAAACCAGGAGTACGAACGGTTTGGGACAATCGCGTATCCCGGCCCTGGCATTCTTCGGGAAAGGATTTGGTCTGGTAATCCGGCAAGTCGGTAAATGCGCTCCCGTCGCGCATGAGATAAGTATTCACGAAAGGGCGGGTCAGGCTGGCCCCTGATCCGTACGTCACGGATGTCCAGGACCGGTTCCCGGAATGGGTGATGCCCAGGTCCCCATCGAAGGTTACGGCAAAAAGAACCTCTTCAGAAACAGGGGCCTTGCTGAGAAACAATTTCCGGTAGGATTGTTCCACACCCGACCCGGTATAAATGGAATAGCCGGCATCCATTACGATCTGCGCCGCGCTAACTGCTTCCTGAAGCCATTCATTGGCTGAAGATTGCAGGTTCGCCTCGGTACGGTATTTTCGAAAGGTCCCTTCCCACAGACACACCCGCGATTTCAGGGCAGCAGCGACAGCTTTCGTGATGGTCGAAGCGGATTCGTCCCGCTCTGTCCGGATATGCTGAATGGCAAAATCCAGATCTGCCTTGATCGAATCCACGATCAATGTCCGTGCATCCCTTCCCGCATGAAGCAATTCTTCGTCAACATCCAGCGGATGATTAATCCAGGGGAGATCGCCAAATCGCTGCATCCTTCCAAAATAAATAGAAGCCCGGAAGAAATGAGCAATGCCCAAATAATGATTACGGACTGTTTCAGGAACATCCGGATCATTGCAGTTTACGATAAAATAGTTGATATTGCGCAGGGTCCCCCAATCCCAGCCACTGCTTTCTTCCGCACTGAAACCATTCGCCGTCAGATATTTAACCACACCATTAAGGGCAATGTAATACGAATAGCTATAAGAAGAAGCCGACATGGCGTTGTAAAAGGAATTGGTATACAACTGCAATCCGGTTTCCGACCCAAATACATATTCGGCAGAGACCGATGACTTTGGGTTTTCTTCCATGGAACAACTCCATCCCAGGATGCCTGTTATGAGGATAAAAATGATTTTCTTCATTGGAATACGTTTAAACTGTTAACTCTTTCTGCAAAGAGATGTTGTTATCATCATAAATGTTTAAAAAGTTACCGATAGTCCCAAACTGATACTTTTCAACGTCGGATAATTATAGGGTTGACCTCCATTGGCGATAATGGAATTCTTCCCTCCGTTTAGCGCTGCGCTTTTGGCTTCGGAATCCTCCCCGTAAATGTTGGCAACGTCGAAATTCTTCGTATGCTTGTAGAGGGGTGACCATGCCCAGATATTCTCGGCCGACAAATAAATCCGGGCAGCCTGCATTTTGATCCTGGAAGTCAGCGCGGAAGGAAGGTTGTAACCGATCTGCAGGTTTTTTAACCTGATATAAGCCACGTTTTGCAAATAACGGCTTTGAACAACCGCGAGTTCGCTTGTGTTTTTCAATGCCGCGTAACCCCTGTACCGGGGGAAATAAGTGTCCGGATTGTCCTCTGACCAAATCTCCCCGATCATTGATTTCGGGATATTGTTATACGGCCGGTTGTACTGGCCCCAGAACAACGCATTGTCCGTGCCGGGGAACCAATCCTGTTTCCCGATCCCCTGGAAAAAGGCAGACAGGAAAATGCCGTTCCAGTCTGTGTTCAGGTTGAAGCTGAACGCGTACCGGGGGGTAGAATTTCCGATCACCTTCCGGTCACCGGAGTCTCCAACCCGGTTTGTACCATAGTCAATCACGTCATCATCATTCAGATTTTTGAATTTAATATCTCCCGGCAACCAGATACCCGTATTGGAGGCAAAGTAGAGGGACTGTGAGGGATGATTCGCCACATCTTCTTCCGATGTGAAGAAACCCTCGGTCACATATCCCCAAATTTCGCCAATCGTCATCCCTTCATAGTATTCTGTGCGGGCATCATGGTAGTTTCCAAGGTTCTTTTCGGTATTGTTATACTTGTCTATCTTGGAAACATAATCGGACAAGGTAAACCGGGCATTATAGTGAAACGGTTTGTTGGCCAACGTAAACTTATCGCGCCACGACAGTGAGATTTCCCATCCCCGGGTGGTCATATCGGCATAGTTTCCCTTGGGTGACCCTGCCCCGAAGACTCCCGGCAACGAAGTTCCTACCGTAAACATATCGGTTGTTTTCCGAATGTAATAATCGCCCGAAAAACTGAGTTTCCCTGCCAGGGAACTGAAATCAAGGCCTGCATTCGTGGTGGTTGATTTTTCCCAGGTTAAGCCATTGGGAATGACCGTGGGAAAACTGGTATACTGTTCCAGGCTCCCGGCGATCAGACGGCTCATCTGCTTAATCGAAAACAACTCCAGGTAAGAGTAAGGGTTAATATTCCCATTCCCTAAAGAACCGAAAGACAATCGCATCTTCACGTTACCGAGGAGGTTGTCGCTGACTTTCCAGAACGGTTCTTCCGAGATACGCCAGCCTCCTGAAACAGAAGGAAAGAATCCCCACTGTTGTTTGGTCGGGAATTTTGTCGATCCATCCACCCGACCGTTTACTTCGACCAAATAGCGATCTTTGAACGCGTAATTAAGACGGAAGAAACCTCCGGCAATACGCCATTTACTGTAATTGCTGCTTAAGGTGACACCGGATCCGCTGGTCAGGTTCAGATCCTCAGCATCTTCAAAGATAATTCCGTTACGCCTGGCCAATAGATAGTTGTATATCGATTGTTCGTAATTATAACCAACCATTCCTTTAAAATAGTGGATGCCTGAAAACAACTTCTCATACTCGGTATAGAGGTTTGCAGCCAGGTATTTGGTTGAAGACCCGACTTTTTGATAATCGTTGGTTGAAGACCCCAGGTAAGCGATCACACCTTCCTGGCTACTATAGGGCACCTGAACACGGCGGGTAGCCTCGTCCCCCTCCAGGTTGCGGAAAGTAATGTTCCCGTTGATCCTCCAGGTATCGTTTAACAAAGAGGCCAGGAAAGACGTGGTATTCCGGAGTTGCCGTTTTTTGTAATCCGTCCCGCTTTTCCCATACCACAAATCGCC
>CAZANK010000069.1:0-11279 GCA_964486235.1 uncultured Prolixibacteraceae bacterium
CTTAGAATTTCGCGGGCACGTTGGACCCGTGTGCCAAAAATTTGATAATTTTTTCTGATCAGGTCAAGATCAAACATGAAGATCGGTTTTTAGTGATTTACTTTTTAATAAGTTTAACAAAAACGGATGCCAAAGGTTTCCGGAGAAGGCGTTAAGCTATCAAAAAAACTTTTGTCCGCATCTCTCCCTGCTTTTTTTCAGGATCATCTTATCAAATCGTTAACAACATGCGGGAGCGTGAGCTGGTAAAAAGCGTTGAGAGAACATGTCTCAACTGTCTTTTTGAAAAAATGAAAAGAGAACGTGCCCATAGATGCGGGTATCTTTCCATTCGGGATATTCTGAAAAATGATGGTTTTTGGAATGTTCAAGGATGAATATCCCTCCGGGATTCAGCACGGGGCCCGATAGCACCAGGCGCGGCACCTCGCTGAATTTCGGGTGATCGAAGGGAGGATCTGCAAAAATAAGGTCGAACACCTGGTCGGTTTGTCCAACGAAGCGGAAAGCATCGGCTTTAACGGCCGTGATACTTTTTGCCCCGATTTCTTCGGTCACTTCCCTGATGAAGCGGCAGTGACGGGAGTTTAGTTCCACCGCGGTGATATCGCGGCATCCCCGGGAGGCGAATTCAAATGAAATACTTCCTGTCCCCGAAAACAGGTCCAGCACCTTGATCGTTTCAAAATCAACACGATGATGGAGAATGTTGAAAAGATTCTCTTTCGCCATATCGGTCGTTGGCCGCGCGTTGAATTTTTTCCCGGGGTGGAATTGCCGGCCTTTGTGAGTTCCTCCGACTATACGCATGAAAAGCTGTTGAACAGATTGGTAAAACGGGCGTTGGGCAATTGTCCCAGTAACCGGCTGTAATGAACCTGCGGATTGTTCCCCGCCAGTTCCACATGTTCGAAATATTGCCTTAAGCGATGACAGATGCCCTCGCGCTGGCTGACCATGCCGTCGAGAATGACGGCCTCGGGCTTCAACTCCATATTTTTGACCGCTCCCAGAAGATAATAAAGGATGTCGTTTTCACCCTCATAGGAATAGGAGTTGTAAAAGTTGATATTGTCCTGAAGCGTCAGCACGACCAGTTGTTTCCTCAGAATCCGGACTTTCATCACCGCGATTCCCGGAGGACAGCCAAAGACCGATAACACAAGGTCGTTTTGGACAACGCTCCCGGGGTGTTTCTCCTGCAAAAAAGCAAGGACGGCACGATCAATCTCATAGATGGCATACGACGCCATGTCGGGGATGAGCGATACCAGTATTTTGCCGTTTTTGCCCGGGTCAAGCGTCAGGCGGTAAAAGTCTTCCGCGAGGTCCTGCCTGAAGGCAGCGATCGGCACCAGCGTGGTCCGGTCAGGGGCGGCATAGTAGATCTTTGTTTTTTTGTACGCGACGTGGAGCAGGTCAACCTCATCGTAAATGGCGTTGAGCTTTTTGAGATGAAAACCGGGTTCATGGGTAAAGGTGTCCTGATGATAAAGACAGATCACCTTTTTTTTGCCGGGATCCAGGACTGAATAAGAAAATCCATCCAGGCTAACCTGGATGGACAGCATATATTCCCTGGTTAAATTTAAATCGAAACTTTCATCAACCAATGCTATTCGTTGCATAGAAACATTTATTCCCAGTTACCCGCACTGTTATTTGCTTCTTCGAGCGAACCCACCTTGAGTCCGGGATATTTTTGATTGGTGCGCCTTTGATCGTTCAGGTTAATCACCAACTGCCGGTCAAGATTCCTGAGGATGGTATTGTTGTGTGCTTTCGCTTCAAATACCGGTACTTTAATTCCGGATCCCGTGGCAATCACCGTGGCCCCGAGATGAAATTCCGCGATCGTGTCCGGAACCGGGACGTACTTGATCTGGTCCACAGGATATGACTTTCCAAAGAGGGAATCCAACGCGCTGACGCGAATGGTGTCGCGGATAATTTTCCCTTGCCTGATCGCCATCTTCTCCGTGAGGCCGGCCTCGATCATACTGTCGGTCAACATCCCAATCCGGCGGACCAAACGAAGAGAGTCATGCTTGATAAAATTGACCAGCGTATCCCAACTGCCCGTAAAACGCCCGTACACATCTTTATAAGCCGCCTGTGCCTTTCGGATATCTTTCAGCTTTTGAATGGTGGCATCGTATCTGACCTTTTTTGCCTGTTCAAATTCGATCGGTCTTTCTATACTTTTATAGATCAGGAATGCGAATAAAATTGCAATGGCTATGAGCACGATCTGGATTACTGTCTTCATCTTTGAATTTTTAGATAATTAGTTTTGTTTGCTTGCAAATTTAAAAAAAAATAATTGTTCAATCGTTTATTTTTATAAAATTAAGTTTTTGCTGTTTCCTCGCTTCAATCCTCGTTTCATGCTTAACTTTGCCGCATGGTCGAACAGCACATACAACGACAGTTGCTTCATCATCTGGGATTTTTACCGACGGCGGGTCAGGAGGTCCTGGTACAGAAATTTTCGTTGTTTATTTGCGGGGGGGAAAGAGATTCCGTTTTCGTTCTGAAAGGATATGCCGGTACAGGTAAAACGAGCATGTTGCGTGCGTTGGTACGGACCCTGGAGATGTTTAAATTCAGGACCGTTTTGTTGGCGCCGACAGGAAGGGCTGCCAAAGTGCTGACGGCTTATACCGAACGAAACGCGTATACCATTCATAAATGGATATACAGGCAGCAGTCGTCGGCGGACGGGATGGGCAGGTTTGTCGTGGATAAAAACCTGATGAAGGATTGCTTTTTCATTGTCGACGAGGCGTCGATGATTTCGAACGAATCGGCCGAAGGTTCCGTATTCGGATCAGGAAGACTCCTGGACGACTTGTACGAATACGTGTACAGCGGGCATAACTGCCGGTTAATAACAGTGGGCGATACGGCCCAGCTTCCCCCTGTCGGCATGGAGCTCAGTCCGGCGTTGAATCCGGAAGACCTGGAAAACTACGGGCTTCAGGCCTTGGAACATGAATTGACGGATGTCGTCCGCCAGGAGCGCGATTCAGGCATCCTGCATCATGCCACACTCATCCGGGAGCTTCTCGCGCGTCCCGGGACGGAACAGGGCTATTTCCCGCTGACGGTCGGCGGGTATCAGGATATCATGCGTGTGAGCGGGGAAGACCTGATCGGGAAGATTTCCGACTGTTATGACCGGTTTGGTCCGCAACAAACCATGGTGATCACCCGGTCCAATAAACGGGCAAACCAGTTTAACCAGGGAATCCGTTCGGCGATCTTATATAAGGAGTCGGAAATAACGGTCGGGGATTTGCTGATGGTCGTGAAAAATAACTATTTCTGGAAGCCGGAAGACGAAAAGACCGACTTTGTCGCGAATGGCGACATCGTCCGCATTACGGCCATCCGGCGGTATGAAGAACTGTATGGCTTTCGTTTTGCGGATGTCAGCCTGCAGTTTATCGATTATGACAACCTGGAGGTGGACTGTAAAATCTTTCTCGACACGCTTACGCTGGAGTCGGCCAGCATGTCGAGGGAAGATTACCAGCGGCTGTTTGAGTCTGTGGCAGAGGACTACCAGGATGTCCGCAGCAAGAAAAAAAGGTGGGAGAAAGTCCGGGAGAATCCCTGGTTCAATGCCCTGCAGGTGAAGTTTGCGTATGCGGTGACCTGCCACAAGGCGCAGGGAGGTCAGTGGGATGCCGTGTTTGTTGATCAGGGATACCTGGTCGAAGACATGATTAACCGGGAATACCTGCGGTGGTTGTACACGGCGTTTACCCGTCCTGTGAAGGAGCTTTACCTGGTGAACTTCAATAAGGGTTTTTTTGAAGAATAGGTGGCGGCGGCGTTTTTGCTTCCTTTTTTCGCTGCAAAAAAAAGAAGTGGGGTTTGGGGTGAAAAGTAGCTATTCAATATTGTACACCTCGTTGTCGTTTACCGCGTAGGTTTCGGGGAAAACTGACCGTGCTTCAGCGAGAAGCAGGCCGGTCGTTTGATAACGGCCCGAGAAATGACCGATCAGCAGCTTCCCGGCATTGGCCAGTTTTGCGATGCGGGCAGCTTCCATCCCCGTGGAGTGAAATGTTTGGGCGGCCAGTTGTCTTTCCGATTCGGCAAAGGTCGCCTCATGGTAAAGCACATCCACCCCGTGAACGGCTTCTGCAATTGCCTCCAGATAGGCCGTGTCCGAACAGTAAGCGTATGACCGGGGCTTTCTGGCAGGCTTAACCAGTTGGTGGTTGGGGATGCATTCGCCGCCTGGTGTCAGGTAGTCGGCCCCGGCCTTGATGTGCCTGAGCTCCCGGATGGGGATCCCGTACTTTTTGATCTGCTCCTTAATCAGGTTGGGCGGTGAAGGTTTTTCATCAAAACGAAACCCGCAGCAGGGAATACGGTGATTCAGCGGGAAGGAGGAAACGGCAAGTTTTTCATCTTCAAAGATCACCCGGGGCTTTTTAAAATTCAGCGGATGAAACAAGATGCTGAAGCCGGTGTCGCCCATCTCCAGGAAGTCGAGCTGGAAACGGGTGTAGCGCTGCAATTCGGAGTGGGCGTACACATGCAGGTCATTTCTCCTCCCCAGAAGAACCTGCGAGGCAATCAGGCCGATGAGCCCAAAGAAATGGTCGCCGTGCAGGTGGGAGATAAAAAGATGACTGATCCGCGAAAAACTGATCCTGTTTTTCCGGATCTGGTGTTGCGTACCCTCCCCGCAGTCAATTAAAAAAGACCGCCCGGGCCATTGAAGCACCTGGGCGGTCGGATATCTTTGTGAAGTAGGTGTCGCAGAGCTACTTCCTAAGATTGTTAATTTAAATTTCAAGTCCGACATTCCGTTCTGATCTGATTCATACTGCAAAACGCCCGGACAGGGTATCCTTTTCGGGTTTTCTACATTTTTTCCTTTTGTTCCAGCAACTGTTCTGCTTCTTCAACGGTTTTCGTGATCAGCAAAACCGTGTGAAGCATTGAGAGGTGGATCAACTCTTCCACACCAGGCTGAAGGCCGGACAAAATAAAGGCACCAATCGCGTCCTCGCACAGGCGGTTTGCTACCAAAATCGCGCTCAATCCCGACGAATCGATAAACTTGCATGAACTTACGTCCAGGACAATGTTCTTTTCGTTTTGGTTTCCAAGGACGACCATCTCTGACTTTAAAGCCGGAGCATTATTGGTGTCCAGTTTGTCGCCGGGCACTTTTACAACGGAATACCTTTCCTTTTTGATGATCTCAAAATCCATGAACGGAAAGTTACGAAATTCTGATCGACCTACAATCGATGCGGCCTATTTTTCTTTGTTTTCTTCCGCTTCCATCTGGGATTTTAAAGCAGCCAATTCGCTGATGTCTCCCAATGTGGTTTTTTCAATGCTATCCTTGACCGATTTAACCGCTTTCCTGGTTTGTTTCGAATGCGCTTTCTTGGATGCCGTGTCTTCCGCCCTCTTTTCATCCTCGAAGATCCGCGAATGAGAAAGAATAATCCTTTTTGCAGATTTGGAGAACTCGATGACTTTAAACAAAAGCTTCTCGTCGAGGGCAGCTTGTGTCCCGTCTTCCTTCACCAGGTGACGCGGGGTTGCAAACCCTTCAACACCGTAAGGAAGAGCGATTGTGGCACCCTTGTCGAACAGTTCGATTAACGTACCTTCATGAACGGAGTCAACAGAGAAGATGGTTTCAAAAACGTCCCATGGGTTTTCTTCCAGTTGCTTGTGTCCCAGACTCAGTCTGCGGTTGTCCTTGTCAATATCCAGCACGACGACTTCAATATCCGCGGCGATGGAGGTGAATTCGGAAGGATGCTTGATCTTTTTGGTCCAGCTCAGGTCGGAGATATGGATCAGTCCGTCAACACCTTCTTCAATTTCGACGAACACGCCAAAGTTAGTAAAATTGCGCACGGTTGCGGTGTGTTTCGTTCCCACGCCAAACCGGGTCTCAATATTTTGCCACGGGTCTTGTTTCAGTTGTTTGATACCAAGCGACATTTTTCGGTCTTCACGATCGAGGGTCAGTATCTGGGCGTCAATTTCATCACCCACCTTCAGGAAATCCTGTGCGCTCCGCAGGTGTTGCGACCAACTCATTTCAGAAACATGAATCAGACCTTCCACCCCGGGGGCAATTTCCACTAATGCGCCGTAATCGGCCATCACCACCACTTTTCCTTTTACCGTGTCGCCCACCTTCAGTTCCTGGTCCAGGTTGTCCCATGGGTGAGGCGTTAATTGTTTCAGACCCAGAGCAATTCGTTTTTTGTCATCGTCAAAATCCAGGATAACCACATTCAGTTTCTGGTCCAGCTCAACGATTTCGTTCGGGTGAGAAATCCGTCCCCAACTCAGGTCTGTAATATGGATTAACCCATCCACACCGCCGAGGTCAATGAATACCCCGTATGACGTGATATTTTTGACGGTCCCTTCCAGAACCTGGCCTTTTTCCAGTTTCGAGATAATTTCTTTCTTTTGTTGTTCCAGTTCCGCTTCGATCAGCGCTTTGTGCGAAACAACGACATTCCGGAATTCTTGGTTGATTTTGACCACCTTGAATTCCATGGTTTTTCCCACGTAAATATCGTAATCGCGAATAGGTTTGACGTCGATCTGAGAACCTGGAAGGAACGCCTCAATACCGAACACGTCGACAATCATACCGCCCTTGGTGCGGCATTTAATATAGCCTTTGATAATTTCATCAAGGTCAAGTGCGGCATTCACGCGGTCCCATGAACGCATGGCCCGTGCTTTCTTGTGCGAGAGGATCATTTGCCCTTTTTTGTCTTCCAGGCTTTCGATGTATACCTCGACCGTGTCGCCCACTTTCATGTCGGGATTGTACCGGAACTCGTTCAGGCTGACAATGCCATCCGACTTGTAACCGATATCAACAACCACTTCACGTTTGTTCATCGAAATCACCGTCCCTTCCAGGACTTCCTTTTCCTGAACCGTGTTCAGCGTGTTGTTGTATAATTCTTCAAGGTTAGGTTGCTTTTGCCCTGCAAAGCCCTGGTCTTCCGATTCCAGCGCATCCCAGTCAAATTCTTCCTGTTCTGCCGTAACTTCCTGCTGATCGTCATGGACAGCTACTTCTGCTTCCTGTGCGGGTTCTTCCTTCAGCTCAAGGTCCTCGTTGTTGTTTTCTGCCATTAAATTTTCAATTAATTAATAAATTAGACATTATATTTTTTAAATGCGCGACAAAATTAGAATTATTCCCCGTTAATACAAAGACTTGCAACACATTTTTTTAGGAAGGGCATTTATTTATGTGATGCCTGTCCCGGGCCGGCTTTATTTAAAAAAACGAGTGGATGACGAAGAAAATACAGAAGAACGCCGTAGTTTTGTCCCCGTTTCATAGGGGATAAGGAATTATATTCCTATTTTTGGTTGGTATCAACGAATACAGGATCGATGAAAAGAATTTTAGTGACCGGCGGGGCCGGCTTTATTGGCTCTCACCTTTGCGAGCGACTTTTGAATGAGGGAAACGAAGTGATGTGTCTGGATAATTTTTTTACCGGATCAAAATCAAACATTATCCACCTGATGCACCATCCTTATTTTGAGCTTGCCCGCCATGACGTGACTATGCCTTATTATGTAGAAACGGATGAGGTCTATCATCTGGCCTGTCCCGCATCGCCGGTGCATTACCAGTATAATCCCATTAAGACGATCAAAACTTCCGTGATGGGGGCCATCAACATGCTGGGACTGGCCAAGCGCGTCAGGGCGAAAATTCTGCAGGCGTCTACCAGCGAAGTGTACGGGGACCCAGACATTCATCCGCAGCCGGAGACTTACTGGGGAAGGGTGAATCCCATCGGGGTTCGCTCGTGTTATGATGAGGGTAAGCGATGCGCGGAATCATTATTCGTGAATTATCACCTCCAGAATCATGTCCGGATCAAGATCATCCGGATCTTTAACACGTATGGTCCGAGGATGGAACCTGACGACGGGCGCGTCGTTTCCAATTTTATTGTACAGGCGTTGAAGGGACATGATATCACCATCTATGGTGATGGTACGCAGACGCGCAGTTTCCAGTATGTAGATGATCTGATTGAAGGGATGATCCGGATGATGAATACCGACGATTCCTTCACCGGACCGGTAAACATTGGAAACCCAAATGAATTTACCATTCTGGAACTGGCGCAGAAGATCATCGGGCTAACCGGATCAGCTTCCCGGATTGTTTTTCGTCCGCTGCCTGCCGATGATCCCGTTCAGCGTCAGCCTGATATCCGCCTTGCCATGGAAAAGCTGAACGGATGGACCCCCGTTGTTCAACTGGAAGAAGGACTCAAAAGGACCATCAATTATTTTGAGGATCTACTTGGTAAACAGGATTAGAAAGGAAGAAGCAGACAACAAGACGAAAGGAAAACCGAAGGAAGGGTCGCCGCTGCCAGTGCGGTCATCTGAACATCCGGAAATCTGAAAATCTGAAAATCTGAATAGCTGACACATGAAAGGAATTATTTTGGCCGGAGGTTCCGGCACCCGTTTATACCCGATCACCAAGTCGATCTCCAAGCAGATCATTCCGGTATACGATAAGCCCATGATTTATTATCCGCTTTCGGTGCTGATGCTGGCCGGCATTCGCGATATCCTCATTATTTCGACCCCGCAGGATATTCCGCTGTATGAGCATCTGCTTGAAGACGGATCCCAGTTGGGAATCCGGATTCGTTACGCGGTTCAGCCGTCGCCCGATGGGCTGGCCCAGGCATTTTTGATCGGCGAGGATTTTATTGGTGACGACCACGTTTGTATGATCCTGGGCGACAATATTTTCTATGGTTATAACTTTCGTGCTTTACTGGAAGAGGCGGCAGGGATGGAAGACGGAGCGCTGGTGTTTGGATACTATGTCAATGATCCCGAACGTTATGGTGTGGCCGAGTTTGATGATCAGGGGCGTGTCCTTTCCATCGAGGAAAAGCCGGCAGTTCCGAAGTCAAATTACGCGGTAACAGGCTTGTATTTTTACTCAAACGACGTTGTTGAAAAGGCAAAGTCGCTGAAGCCTTCCCCCCGGGGAGAGCTGGAAATTACCGACCTGAACCGGCTTTATCTTCAGGAAGGCCGACTGAAGGTCAGTTTGCTGGGGCGTGGGTTTGCCTGGCTGGATACAGGGACGCACGACAGTCTGTTGCAGGCATCCAATTTTATTGCCACGATTGAACAGCGGCAGGGATTGAAGGTGTCGTGCATCGAAGAGATCGCGTTTAAAAAAGGATATATCGATAAAAACCAGTTGCTGGCGTTGGCGCAGCCGCTTTTGAAAAATCAGTACGGGGAGTATCTTTGCAAGTTGGCAACCCGGGAAATAACCTCTTTTTAAAAAGATAGATTCATGGAAATTCAAAAAACACCTCTGGAGGGGCTTGTGATCCTGGAACCGAAAGTCTTTGAGGATGGCCGGGGATATTTTTTGGAGACGTTTCATCAGGAACGTTACCGCGAAGCAGGCATTGCAGCCGATTTCGTGCAGGATAACGAATCCAGGTCAGGTCGTGGCGTGATCCGGGGACTGCATTATCAACTGCATCCGTTTAGCCAGGGGAAGCTGGTCCGCGTGGTTGAAGGATGCGTCTTCGATGTCGCCGTCGATTTGAGACGGCAGTCACCTACCTTCGGGAAATGGTATGGCGTTGAATTGAGCGGGATGAACAAAAAGCAACTCTATATTCCTCCCGGGTTTGCGCATGGATTTTCAGTGTTGGGCGAGTTTGCGGTTTTTAGTTATAAATGCGACCGGTATTACCGGCCCGAAAAGGAACGCGGGATTCTGTACAATGACCCTGACCTGGGTATTGACTGGCGGATTCCGGAGGCGGAAGCCATCGTGTCCGGGAAAGACAGGAAAAATGGATTGTTCCGTGAAGCGGATCTTAACTTTGACATGTTATGAAGATTTTAGTCACAGGAGCGAATGGACAACTGGGATCGGAAATCCGTGCGAAAGCCGGCCAGTTTGCCGATCATGAGTTTATATTCACGGATATCAATGAACTGGATATCACCGATTGGAAAACGGTGGATGCTTTTTTTGGAAGGGAACTGCCCGGTTTTTTGATCAATTGTGCCGCCTACACCGCCGTTGATGTGGCGGAGACCGACGATGAACTGGCGGAGTTGCTAAACACCAGGGTGCCTGGCCAACTGGGGAAAACCGGGAAGAAATGGAATTGCAGGATTATTCACATCTCGACCGACTACGTGTTTGATGGCACCGGCTGTATTCCTTACACCGAAAAGGACCTGGTGAATCCTGAATCTGTTTACGGAAAGACAAAGCTGAACGGCGAAATTGCCCTTGTCAAGGAAAACCCGGACGCGATGATTATTCGCACGGCCTGGCTCTATTCGACCTATGGTAACAATTTTGTGAAGACCATGATCCGGCTTGGCAAGGAACGGGATGAACTGAAGGTGGTTTATGATCAGATCGGATCGCCGACGTATGCAGGCGATTTGGCCCAGGCCATTTTAACCGTTATCTCAAGAACGGCGCTTCGGGAGGCTTCCTGGAAGCCCGGAATCTATCACTATTCGAACGAAGGCGTGTGCAGTTGGTATGATTTTGCCAAGGCTGTTCATGAATTCTGCGGCATTACCTGCCATGTGCGGCCGGTGACCACCGACGAGTATCCCACGCCTGCCAAACGGCCCGCGTTCAGCGTTCTGAATAAATCGAAAATTAAGCGTAATTTTGATCTCGAAATACCCTACTGGCGGGATAGTCTGAAGCGGTGTACGGATCAAATGAAAATCTAAAATTAAATCAACATGACAGTAAGTCAGGATGTCTTGAAGGAAGTGGAGAAAAAAGCTGAACGTTGGTTGGGTGAGGTGTATGACGAACAAACACGCGCCGAAGTCAGGCGAATGCTTCAGCAGGAAGATAAGACCGAACTGATCGATTCGTTTTACCGGGACCTGGAATTTGGTACCGGCGGTTTGCGCGGGATTATGGGAGCGGGTTCAAACCGGATGAACATTTACACGGTAGGGGCAGCCACCCAGGGACTGAGTAATTATCTGAAAAAGGCGTTTGCAGGCCCGGAGGGGATCAAAGTCGCTGTCGGTTATGATTGCCGGAACAACAGCCGGCTGTTTGCCGGGAAAAGCGCTGCAATCTTTGCCGCAAACGGCATCAAAGCCTACCTGTTCGATGATTTGCGGCCGACGCCCGAACTCTCGTTTGTGATTCGTGAATTGGGGTGCCGGAGCGGCATTATCCTGACCGCCTCGCA
>CAZANK010000070.1:0-11246 GCA_964486235.1 uncultured Prolixibacteraceae bacterium
ATCCACAATACCTTCTCCCTGCTGTTCCGTATCAAAAAACCATGCCGGTCTCGTAAGCGGCTTTCCTGCGACCTGCTTGAAGAAGTGATGAACACTTTCCTTGGTAATGGCAGGTTCTTCGGGGGTTCCCTCTTTCAGGGTCCCGAATACTTCAGGAATTTTTGACAGCTCGCGCTGAATGATACTTGTGATCTCATCACGTTCGGTCATGATGTCATATAACAGCACGCCTTTTTCTCCCGCCGACCGGAACGCTTCTTCCAGAAGGACAAATCCTGCCGAATTAATGACCATCGGTTTATCTGCCAGGATGTTAATCCCGGAGTCGGCAGCCGCTTTAATATACGTGGTCTTTTTAGCGTTATTGCCTGAAAGGACAAGGACATTCCCCGGTTTTTGAACAAGCATTTTCTGAAAGAAATCGTCCCCTGTGTAAACCTTTTCGATCCAGCCTGCCGGATTTTCAGCGCGCGTATTGAATCCCTCGATCAGTTTCAGATGATTCTGCAAGTCCGGTCCTTCCGGCGCATATACATATACGGTCGGGTCAACCTGTTCATACATGTTTTTTTGAACCAGGGCTGCATGAAAATGACCCGGATCAAGGGTCATCAGCTTGACTTCCCCTTTAGCTCCTGTGAATTTCGATGTTGATCCTTCATCCGGAGCGGGCTTTTGCCCCCCACCGGAACAGGCAGTGACAAACACCACCGACAGGATAAGAAGACTGGAGGATTGTTGTGTCATATGATCAGATTTTGATAGATTAATTTGTCCAGCTACAAAAGTAAACTTTTTTGCGCGTATTGTATCACCGAATGAAAAGCTAACACGACCGTTTCCCGTCGATATCCTTAAAGTCAATCTCATACTGATCATGATTACTCAGGGTAATGACCGTACCCAGCGGAGAGCCGGACGGCATCACCTCCATCATACGAATATCCCTTACAGGCGACAGCCCTTCCTCGGTCCATGCGCTTCCGTCAGTTTTATGCAGCATGCGTGATCATTAATTCCAGGGGCGGATTTTTGCTCATTCTTTTCTTCCATGCGTAAATAACCGTGCTTTCATCTACCTCTTATTTCAAGACGTAATTCGTCCCGTAAGGGTACCGCTGAGGTCGCCCCAGGTAGGTGTTGGCCTCGTCGTCGTTCCTGAAGCGCTCGGTTTTGGGGTCCCAGAACAGTTTCCTGGAAAGTTTCATGGCAATATGACTGATCAGGCAGACCGAGCACGCCCTGTGCCCGATTTCCACCGGAGAGATGGGCTCCTTCCGGCTTTGAATGCAGTCCAGCCAGTCCCCGTGCTGTTCATCGCTTTGGTACAGATGGATTTCATTTGGCCCGATCGTTGACCCGAGGATCTTCGGATCGCTGGCATCGAGCGCTTTGGCACTTTTTTCCCTGGCAACCGGGTCGCTCGCCGACGCCACATAGCTGCCCCGCGACACGAAGACCCAACCTTCAGTCCCTTCATAACGGATCCCGTTCGGATAACCTCCTGAGGTATAGATGGTGATGCCGTTTTCATATTCTGCCTTCACCATAAAATCGCCATGCACATCCCACAGACCGAATTTGGGAAATTCAGCCACGGCCTCCACCGATACCGGACCGGTGAACTCGGTATCCATGCCCCAGGCCGCCGAGTCGAAATGGTGCTGACCCCAACCGGTGATCATGCCGGCGCCAAACTGTTCCCGCCGCAGCCACCCGGGCCGGCCGTATCCTTTTTGCGGATGAACGCCGATTTCCGTATAAGGAACAAAGGGGGCCGACCCCAGCCAACTGTCGTAGTTCAACCCGTCGGGAACCGGCATTTCAGGAGCTTCAGGGCCGGGAGGATCACCCGGTAAGCCAATCTTTACCGTATGGAGTTTCCCGATCCTCCCGTTTCGAACCAGCTCAGCCGCGATCCGGAACTGCGGCGATGAGCGCTGTTGGGTCCCTACCTGAAGGATCACCTTTTTCTTCTTTACGATGTCGCTGAGCTGTCGTCCTTCCTCAATGGTCAGGGAGGTCGGTTTTTGCAGATAAATATCCTTCCCGGCCAGCGCCGCCTCAATGGCCGGCTGGGAATGCCAATGATCGGGCGTGCTGATGATCACCGCGTCAATCTCTTTGTTCGCAAACATTTCACGGTAATCATCGTACATCTTCACATCGATGTACTTTTTCCCAAACTTCCCTGAATAGTAATCTTCCACCAGTGTTTTCCCGTCGGCCAAACGGTTCCTGTCCACATCATTGACAGCGACCACACGAGCCACATCGTGTTGCATCGTCCCCGGCAAGTCATGACTGCGGGCAATCCTTCCACAGCCGATCTGACCAATATTGATTTTATTACTGGGTGCATGCTTCCCGAATACGGAGGAAGGGACGATCGTCGGGACAGTGATCAATCCTGTTGTTCCGGCTACCGTATTCCTTAAAAAATGACGTCGTTTCATGGATTTAGTTTTTTCAATTAGTGAAATCGTTCAACGTTTTCAGCCTTTATCGTCCATCTTGCCTTACCTGCAGCTTCTGCTTCCACTCATAGCCCAAAGCTCACAGCTTCCCTGTTCCGGTTTTACGGCCTACGGCTAAAAGCTAATCGCCCACAGCTTAAGGCTAATCGCTAATCGCAACCTTCGGTGGTTTGGCAAAAGCGGTCCAATATTGTTCAGCTTCCTCTTCCGTCAACCCCCCGTCGAAGACCAGTAACCGGTATTTTTGAGAATAATTGGCACCTTTCTCAAGTTTCCAGGCCTCATGCCGGATCGGACAGAATTCAAAATAAAGGTCGCCCCTTCCATTGCTGTCCTCGGGCCATACTCTCATCGGCTCCGGATGTGCCCTGTTTGACGGGTGACTCATAAAGAGGATTCCGCTTCGGCCCGAAACGGACTCGCCTTCCACGCGGCACCAGCGGGCATTTGTTCCGTCGGCCTGAACCCGGGTGCTTCCCCCGGAAGTCAGCACCGAGCTGTTGTCCTTGTTCCATTTTTCCGTTGCCCGAAAGCCAATTCCACCTCCGTAACGGTACGCATCAAGCAGGATACCGGAATCGAGCGGGCAGTTCATCACGCTGGTGTAGTCAATGAGCCATACGTTCTTACGGGGATCCACGTTCCACACGCAAACATCCAGGACTTCCTGAATCGCGATTTGATCCGGCCCCTGTCCTCCGAAATCGAGATGCTCCTGCAATGCGCTAAAACCCCCGAATACCGGTCCTTCTGCCTGAGCCAAAAAACCTGCGAACCGGACTGTCCCCTGCCCTTTCTTCAAGTTCCAGAAATCCACTTCCCGACCGTCGATGTACGTCTTTGTCCACGGTCCCCACAACCCGTAATGATGATAATGATCCGGGGCCTGGACACGGGTCAAAACTTCTCCCCCGGGCGCCCAAAGCGGATGGATAAAACCCGACCGCTTAAACAGCGGATCAACGCCGTCCGGCGGATATCGTTCGTGAAACTGATAGTTCAGAACCGGCCTGTCGTGACAAACCAGCATCAGTCCCCTGTCACTTTTCTCCAGGCCTATTCCAGGCTCTTTGACAGAACCGGTTACTTTGCGAAGTACATATTCCCGGCAACCTCCTTTCTTCAGTGCCCCGCTTAGAATGAACCAGAGTCGGGGACTCTTCCCGGCATCCAGTTGGGAAGGAACAGGAATCTCGGTTTTTCCCTCCAGATGATAGAGCTGAAAGCTGCTTTCCTGAAGCTTCAGGTCACTCGCAGAGAGGTCCACACTAACCGGGCAATTCTCACGGGGATAGTCCCCGGCATGCACTTTCAACGTAAGCACCTTCTGCTGCGCAAACACGTAGGTTATTCCAAAGAAAAAAAGAAAGATAATGAAATGCCTCATCGCCAATTGGTTTTATATCCGTCAACTGCATCCATTGAGGATGAAAACTCAAAAATAGCGGGAATAGTTGTCCGGTTCCAGTACTATTTTTGCATGTACTTATATTTCTATTGCATATCTTCTTTCTTTGCACCTTGGACAGGCTGTCGGACGGACTGCTTCGATGAATATGGTTCACAGCCTGGCAGATGAAGGTTTCAGGAAAGACCTGATCGGGGGTGGTAAGAAGTCTTAATAATACAGGAACCGTTTGATCTTCAGAGTAGGCGTTTTTTCGAAAGGAACGGGCTGGAGGACCACCTGTTGTAATCTCGAAAAATTGTTAACCTGTTCGTTGGCCCTTCGCTGTATTTCCATCAGTATCTCGTCAACCCTCGCGTTGAACAGCGAAACAGCCTCCTCTTTAACTTGTTTGAAACGCTGTTCAATCTCCTCCATATTGAGGTACACCTTGGCTACCAGTCGTCCTTTTTGCTGAACCACCAGCGATTCGAGCACAAATTCCATGCGGTTAATGACTGATTCAATTTCCTCGGGGTAGATATTTTCACCGCTTGCCCCAACGATCATATTCTTGATCCGTCCTTTGATATAAAGAAACCCGGACTTGTCGAACCGTCCCAGGTCCCCTGTCCGGAACCAACCGTCCGGCGTGAATACCTCCGCGGTCAAATCAGGCTCTTTAAAGTATCCTTTCATGACATTTTCCCCCAGGGCCTGGACTTCGCCTTCCCCGGTCACCGGATCGGCGTTTCCAATACGGAGTCTCACTCCCTCGAGGGGGATCCCGGTAGACAGGTAACGTATGTTCTTTCCGACCGCACCGGCAAGTAACGGTGATGTTTCGGTCAGCCCATAGCCAATCGCCATCGGGAATATGGTATCCATCAAAAAACGTTCAACCTGGTTATCCAGCTTCGCCCCGCCGATGCCAAAAAACTTCAGTTTACCCCCAAACGTTTCATACAGTTTCTTGCCGGCCACCCTGTTCAGCAACTTCTGAAAAACCCGGTACCGGTATAAGACCCGGGTAACAGGCCTTCTGTTAATCTCGGGTAAGATCTTCCCTTTATAGATCTTTTCAATAATCAGGGGGACCACCAACATCAACGTTGGTCTGACAATCTGAAGGGCAGGCAGCAAAACGGCAGGAGTGGGCGGTTTACGAAGATAATGCACTGAAGCGCCGTGCATCACCGGAAGGATGAGTCCCAGGGTATTTTCAAAGGTATGCGACAATGGCAGCACCGACAAAAAGCGGTCGTCTGCGTTAATCAACTGAAAGAAACGGCATTGCCTGGCATTCCATACGACATTCTTATGGGTCAGCATCACGCCCTTCGATTTCCCGGTTGTTCCGGACGTGTAAATGATAGAGAGCAGGTCGCCTTCGTCCACATCCTCGTATTCAAATCCGACAGAAGTGGCTTCCACGGCAGGTGCAGGTTCACCATCCGCACGGAGCTCCTGAAAATCTTCCATACACAGGATCTGGAGCGTCGGATATTCCCGGGGTTCAAGCTTACTCCTTAGGTTCAGGGATACAAAAACTGCCTCAGCTTCCGAATGTTCCAGAATGTTGCTGATCTCGTTCGGATGAAAGTCGGGCAAAACGGGAACAGCAACAGCCCCGACCGAAGCAATGGCAAAATAAGCAATTCCCCAGTTCGGCATATTATGACTCAGAATAGCGACCTTCGTCCCTTTTCCAATCCCCATTTTTCGCAAACGGGCACCTAACTCCTCCACCTCCCGCTTTAATTCCAGATAGGTTTTTTTCCCCTCTCCGACAAAAACCAACGACTCGCGGTCCCGGTACTTCTCAAAACTCGCCTGCAACATCGCAGGCAAGGTCAGCTTATCCAACTCATTCATAACGGTAACACCCAATATCATCTCTGTTTAAAGTTGTAAAAATAACGAAATCCCGGATATCCGTTCATTTTTTAACATGTTTTAGCAATATCAAAAACATTTTGGTAATTTAGTAAAGAGAAAGAACTTGACTTGGTTTTGGAAAAAATTTTCAAAATGAACGCGTTATGAAGATCACACACGTTGCTCTATGGGTGAACAATCTGGAGGGAATGAGAAATTTCTATATGCATTATTTCGATGCCAGTTCCAGCGAAGGCTATTACAATCACACCAAAGATTTTCGTTCCTATTTTCTAAGCTTTGACGGGGATTGCTACCTCGAGTTAATGCAGATGCCCGGAATTCCCCAGTCTAAAAATGATCCGCGTAAGCAATCCATGGGAATCATTCATTTTGCGGTTCAGATCGGATCCAAACAGAAAGTAGACGAACTGACCGAAACCCTGCGCGCTGACGGCTTTAAAGTTGTACGTGAGCCCAGCACAACAGGTGATGGGTTTTATGAATCGGCGATCCTCGATCCCGAGGGAAACAGAATTGAATTGATGGCCTGAACGGAAGTAATACCCGGCATATCCGGGGCAGCAGGATCGCTTGCCTGGATTTGTTCTTTCCCGGGCCTCCGCGACGTTATGCACGATGATGGACGAAGCAGGCCCGGGAAATTAATTAACTCCGGGGTTCCGGTTTTTAGTTGGTTTTCTTTTTCGCCTTTTCGGCAGTCAGGCCCATCACACCCTGAGAAGAACTGGCCTTCCCGGTAATCCGGTTGTCAGCGAGCTTACCGGTTACTTTCACCAACTCGTATTCCACCGTCACGGAAAAGATCACACTGTCGTTCTCGATCCTGACATCCTTTGCCTTGACTTCAGCCCCGCTTTTAAATTTGACGGTCAAGGCAGGTTTTCCGTCGACTTCCCCAAAAACGAACGTGCCTGTACTGTATTCATAGGGTGCATCCGGAACCCGGTATTCCCAGATCCCTTTAAGACTTTCTTTTACCGGTGAATTCCCATTCACGCACACGATCAACCCCAAAAAGAACAAAACAAACAAACTCAATTTTTTCATTGTCTTTTTTTTTAATGATGATTAACTAAATTCTTCTGATTTCTGAACATTCCGGGTTTCCCCGGGAAATCACACACAAATCTAGGCGATGAAAAAAGACAAAAAAAATTTTTGGGACGAACACATTACTGGAGGGGTGAATGACATCATAGCCGGTCCTGGTCGATCCAGGACTTGAATTTTGGATAGAATTTTCTGGAAACCGGGATCAAATTCTCAACCCCTGCAAGTTTGATCCGGCATCTGCTCCGCTCATGTTCTATAAATTCGATCTTCTGAAGATTCACCATGAATGACCGGTGGCATCTTTCCAATGCGAAACTGCCCAACAGGCCCTCCACATTCTTCATGGAATTGCGCAGGATCTGCTTCTGAAACTTGCTTCCGCTCAGGTAAAATACGATGACATAATTGTCGGCCGATTCAAGGTACAGAACCTGGTCACTGGCCACCGAAAAACGGACAATGCCTTTTTCATCCGGAAAATCCATCAGTCCGTGCTCAAAAGTCACCTTGCCGGCTTTGTCTTTTAATTTGCTCAACTGATTCCTGTTCGCGATCAGAGAAATCAATAACAGCGCCAGCGAGTAAGGGATCATGACCCCCGGAAGGGTATATTTCAAGCTTCCCGGAAACTCACCTATAAACCGTCCAACACTGATCCAGGGTGACTGGTACAAAAGAAAGGCCGCAGTCATCAGGCCTATTTCCCCGATAAACCACAATCCAAACGTCAACACCCTGAAATGTTCAACACCTGTTGCCCGGCGAATGCCAAACTGGGATACGGCTAAAATCAATCCCGCGATCAGTCCAAAACCGGAAAGGCGCAAAAATTCCCTTAATCCGGAGTCATTACTCCACCGGTTGATGTTGAAAGGGACAAACACATTGAGGAAGATGATGCCAAAACCGGTACAAATAGAAATGAGTATCCACCGGTGACGCATATCATCGAGCAAAGTAAACGGCTGATTCAAAAACTTAACCATCTTCATTGACCTTTCATGATCGGCTTTTGCCGTTTAAAAATACAAAATCCCCGCTTAACAAAGAAATTAAATGACGGCAACAGTCCCGGGAAAGCAGGTATCCTCCCGGCGGCATTCATTTCCGGAAAAACCGAAGTCTGTTGCGTTTGAAAGAAAATATGCTTTCGCCGAAAGAAGGACGGATTACCGCCCGATCCAGGGTTTTTGCAGCGCGGCAACATGCAACTGCTCAAACCATTCAGCGCCGTACTTTCTGGTCAGCGGCTCCTTCAAAAACTGGTAAAGCGGCAGTTTTTGTGCTTTTCCGCATACCCGCCCGGGTTTACAAATACTCAACCGCTGGTAGTTCACAGCATCAAAACGTGGATATGCTGTGATTCTTACCGGGAACAGGTGACAGGACAATGGTTTTCGAAAATGAACCTTCCCGTCAAGAAACGCTTTTTCGATGGCACACTTCGTGATCCCGTGTTCGTCCTTGAATGTGAAGGCGCATTCCCGGTTGTTGACCAAAGGAGTCACCCGGTCACCGTCCCGATCGATCATGGAAGTGCCTTGCATCGCAACGACTGACTTTCCTTCGCTGGTCATGAAAGGCTCGACCAGCGGATATAGCTCTTCAATGGCTGCTGCCTCTTCCTCCGTCAGCGGCGCGCCGGAGTCTCCTTCCACGCAACAGCCCCCCCGGCATTTCATCAAATCGCAAAGGAAGTATTCTTCCAGCACGTCAAAACTGACAATGGTCTCTCCAATTTCAAGCATAAACCACGCGCTTCATCGCTCAATCAACACTTTACCTTCCATCTCTGCGGGGATACCCAGTCCCATCTCCGACAGCAGCGTCGGTGCGACATCTGCCAGGATACCGTCCCGAATTTTCAGGTTTTTGTCATCGCTCACATAAATGCAGGGAACAGGGTTCAGTGAATGGGCGGTATTCGGGGAGCCGTCAGGGTTCACCGCGTAATCAGCGTTCCCACGATCAGCAATGATCAACACGTTGTAGCCATTCTTTCTGGCGGCTTCCACAACTTCCCCGACACACTGGTCCACCGTCGTAATGGCTTTGCAAATGGCTTCGTAAACCCCGGTATGCCCAACCATATCCCCATTCGCAAAATTCAGGCAGATGAACGCCGCCTCTTGTCTCTGCAGTTCAGGAATAATCGCATCCTTAATTGCCGGAGCAGACATCTCCGGCTGAAGATCGTACGTCGGAACCTTCGGCGACGGGATCAAAATCCGTTTTTCCCCCTCAAACTCTTCTTCACGGCCGCCACTGAAAAAGAAGGTGACATGGGCGTACTTCTCTGTCTCGGCAATCCGGATTTGTTTCAATCCTGCATTTGACACGACTTCGCCCATCGTATTGGTCGGGTTCTCCTTGTTGAAGATCACTTGAACATTCTCAAAATCAGCCTTATAATTGGTCATCGTATACCACTCCAGTTTCATGGTTTTCATGCCGAACTGGGGCAAATCCTTCTGGGTAAAGGCGATGGTCGTCTGCCGCAAGCGATCCGTACGGAAGTTAAAGCAGATGACCACATCCCCTTCTTCAATCAGGGCTACCGGACTTCCGTCGTCGTTGACCATCACGATCGGCTTTATGAACTCGTCGGTAATCCCGGCGTCATACGAAGCCTTGACCGATGCCAGCAGGTCCGTCGACTTCTCCCCTTCGCCCTTTGTGTACAAGTCGTATGCCAGTTTGACGCGGTCATAGTTCTTATCACGGTCCATACCATAGTAGCGACCGATCAGGGAGGCAAACCGCCCGTTGGTCGCCTTCAGTGCTTCCAGGTCGGCCTTCAAAAAGTCATAGCCGGACCGGGGATCGGTATCCCTTCCGTCGGTCAGTCCATGAACAAAAACAGCATTCAATCCCATATCCGTGGCCATCCGGCAAAGCGCGATCATGTGCGTGCTCAGGGCATGAACTCCGCCGGGTCCGATAAGTCCGATAAGATGCACCTTTTTACGATGGTCTTTGGCATATTGGTAAGCCTTCAGCAGCCGGGCATTTTGCCACAGGGTTTTCTCCCTGATCGCCTTGGTGATCCTGACCATGTCCTGGTATAGCACCCTGCCTGCTCCGATATTCAGATGTCCCACTTCCGAGTTCCCCATCTGGCCGTCGGGTAAACCGACGTTTTCGCCCGACGTCAGCAACCGGGAATGCGGGTATTCGTTCAACAATGCATCCATACACGGGGTGGGGGCAGTCGCAATGACATCACGTTCCGAACCATCACCGATCCCCCAACCATCCAAAATCATCAAAAGGATTTTCTGTAAAGCCATAACTTTTTTTTTAGATTACCGGGAAGTAAAAGTAGGCTTTTTTTTGATCACCAAATATCCCAATAAGTAGGGATTGACAGGATTCATCCAAATTCCTACTTTCGTGTAAAGCAATTGCTAATAATTTCCTGATTTTTCCGGGAAAGACTCGTTGATTCGGATGATCATCTTATCTTTCGCATCGGCGGCGCGCACATCCGGGTCACCATTTCAGGGGATACGGCATACGACGGTGTTCGGATGAACGAATAAGGGGAAAACATGTTTTTGCAAAATACAGAAGTTGATATCAGAAGGAAGCGGTTAACGGAGTTGCCCGGCGGCACGCAGGGTGTTATTTTACATGTGCTGGGGCAAGGCGCATTTCGCAAACGGATCTCCGAGATGGGCTTCATCAAAGGGCAACGGGTGAGGGTCATCAAAAACGCCCCGATGAAAGATCCGGTCGAATATGAGATCATGGGATACAAGGTTTCATTACGCCGCAGTGAGGCCGAAATGATCGAGGTCGTTTCACCCTCTGCCGCGCAGGATATCCTGTTTGGCAAGTTTGAAGGGACGATCGACGAGCACCGCATGAAGGTCACGGGGATTAAAAAAGGGAAAACCATTTCGGTAGCCCTGGTGGGGAACCCAAACTGCGGCAAGACCACGCTTTTCAATCATGCATCGGGGTCGAGTGAGCGTGTGGGCAACTACGCGGGTGTCACCATCGACGCCAAGGAAGCGCGATTTAAACAGGCTCCCTACACCTTTGTGGTTTCAGATTTGCCCGGGACCTATTCCATTACTGAATACTCGCCCGAAGAGCTTTTTGTCAGAAACCACATTCTTGAAAACCGACCCGATGTGGTGGTCAATGTCATCGACGCCTCCAACCTGGAACGAAACCTCTATCTCACGACCCAACTCATCGACATGAACATCAAAGTGGTCATCGCCCTGAACATGTACGACGAACTGGAAAAAAGAGAGGATCGTTTTGATTATCACTATCTCGGGAAAATGATCGGCATCCCCGTGGTTCCCACGGTTGCCTCAAAGGGAAAAGGATTGAAGGAACTGTTTAGCCGGATCATTGAAGTGTATGAGGAACGGGATCCGGTGGTCAGGCACGTGCACGTCAATTACGGCGCC
>CAZANK010000071.1:0-11236 GCA_964486235.1 uncultured Prolixibacteraceae bacterium
GGCGAGGACTTCTGCGTTGAACCGGGTGAACGGATTTGTCAAATGGTCATTGCCAGACACGAGACCGTGAACTGGCAGCCCGTTGAGATACTTGAAGAAACGGTACGTGGCGACGGTGGGTTTGGTCATACAGGAAAACATTGAAGATGAACGTAAAAAGGGATCTGTATTTCGTACTGGTGTTACTGGCAGGAGTGTCGTGTGCGACTGCCAGGCAGGAGGTGACTGTTCTTCCGGATGATGGTCCGGTGACGGACGTGCAGGTGGAACCGGAGCAATCAAAACTTTCGGAAAATGAGGCGAATGAGTTTGAATATTTGTTTATTGAGGGATTGAAGCAAAAGAGGTTGGGGAAGCTGAATGAGGCGGCAACGTTGTTTTCGCGCTGTCTGGAGATCGATCCCGGTTCAGCGGTTGCCATGTTCGAAATGGCCCATATTCACCAGGCCAATAAAGATCTGACCAGCGCTTCGCTGCTCCTGGAGAAAGCCATCAGCATCGACAGCAACAACAAGTGGTATAAACTGTTACTGGCCGGTATTTACCAGCAGCGGAGGCAATTTTCCGAGGCTGCGGCCCTTTTTGAGGATCTTCGGCAGATGGAGCCGGATAATGATGAGTATTTGTACATGAAAGCCGGTGCCTTGGGTATGGCCGGGAAGTATCAGGAAGCCATTGACGCGTATCAGGAACTTGAAGCGAAAGTCGGGATGAACGAACATCTGGTTGTCGCGAAGCAGCAGGTGTACCTTTCCTGGAAAAAGCCGGAGATGGCCTTTGAAGAAGTAAACAGGCTCATTGAATCAAACCCCGACGAACCTCAGTACTACGGTCTGTTGGCAGAGTTATACCAAACGCAGGGAGATAAGGCCAATGCACTTAAATATTACCGGAAGATTCTGGAGATGGATCCGGATAACGGGTTTGTCCACTTTTCACTGGCTGGTTATTATCAGGAAGGAGGGAACTTTGGCAAAGCCTTTGAGCACATCAGAAAGGCCTTTCAAAATGATGAGCTTGACGTTGAAACAAAAGTGCAGTATTACCTGATGCAGACGTCCGATCCGGAGAATTCGGACTGGACAAACACGCAAATCAGCGAGTTGTTGGACATTTTGCATGAGAAGTATCCGGAAAACAACCTGATGTACACCATTTACGCCGATCACATGATCCGGCAAAACAAGTTGAAAGAGGCCAGGGAATATCTGAAAAAGTACCTTGAAACGGAGCAAGACAACCTCGAAATCTGGCAACGGATGCTTTTTATCAGCAATGATCTGCAGGATTTTGACGCGCTTTATTCCGACAGCCGCCAGGCCATTGAGCTGTTCCCGGAGCAGCCCGTCTTTTATGCGCTTCAGGCTGTTTCGGCCCTTCAGCTTGAGAAATATGATGAGGCCCTGGAGATGCTTGAGAAGGGCGAGCCCTATCTGACCGGCAATCAGAACCTGAAAATTCAGTTTGAAATTTACAAGGCCGAAGCAAACTATAAACTTGACCGGGTTGAGCAGGCCTTCAAGGCTTTTGACGAAGTCATTAAGCTCGATCCTGATAATTTGATGGCTCTAAACAATTATGCGTATTATCTGTCGGTTCGCGGACAGGACCTCGAAAAGGCGGAACGGCTCAGCAGCAGGACCATTCAGGCGAACCCGGAAAACCCGACCTATCTGGATACCTATGCCTGGGTACTTTTCAAGATGAAGAATTACAGCCAGGCCAAGGCTTTTATGGAAACAGCACTCGAAAAAGGGGGAAGTGATAATCCTGTCCTGGTTGAACATTATGGCGATATCCTTTACATGACGGGAGATAAACAGGGAGCCCTTGAAAACTGGAAGAAGGCCAGAAAACTGGGAGAGGGGTCGGAGATGCTGGATCGGAAAATAAAGGAATCGCGTTATATCGAAAGTACCAGGCCTTGAAAACGGGAAGAATGAAAGACAGCCTGCTCATGGCGGGAATGCTCTTGCTGGCGATGGTGTCGTGCAAAGCGCCCGAAACAGTGACAACGACAAGGCTGAAGCCGATCAGTACCAACCGGCTGATCAGGAACATGGAGGAGAAGGCATTTGACCACCGCTATTTTGACATAAAGAGGATCACATGCCAGTACGAAACGCCGCATGAAAGGACGTCTTTTCGGGCAAGTCTCGGCTTTGCGAAAGACAAGTATATCTTGTTATCCTTAACAAAGATCAATCTGCCTGTGGCCAAGGTGTTGCTGACTCCCGACAGTGTGAAGGTGATCAACTATTTCGAAAAAACCTATATCGCGAAGGATTACCGTTATCTGAGCAGGTTCTTTAATGCGGATGTCGATTTCGACGTCATCCAGTCGGTATTGGCCAACGAGATTTTTTCGTACAGGGACGACCCGAGGGATCGCGATTTCAGGGAGTTTGTCACCTATCCCGATTCCGGACTCTACGTGTTGCAGTCGCTGAAGAACCGCAAACTTCAAAAGATCGAACGAAAACGAAAAGAGGAAAAGATTGAAAGATATCTCAAAAGGCTTGATGAAGAAAGCCTGATCATTCAGTCAGTCTATGTTGATCCCGTTTATTATAAAATCCGCCGGATTGTTCTTGACGACCGGGGCGAACATAAAAACCTGACGATTCATTTTTCCGGATTTCAGCCGGTTGACGGCAAACTGTATCCCGGTGAGATTCAAGTCCGGTATCAGGGCCCCGGCGACTTCCTGACCGTGAAGGTCAAGCTCGGCAAACTATCCGTTCAAACGGAGCAGGAACCAGGCTTCAATATCCCGGAGCGGTATAAGAGAGTGAATTAGAATGTTAGAATGTTAGAATGTTAGAATGTTAGAATATGGGGATCGGAATTTACGGTACCGGCAGCTAACGGCTAACAGCTAAGGGCTTAGATATGAAAAGCTTCTTTTTTGGACTTTTTCAGATATTTTTTGTGATTTCCTCGTGGGGGCAGTCATTGTCTGAATTGCGCGCTCAAAAAGAAAACGCGGCACAAGCGGTTCGTCTTACTTCATCCCTGCTCGACGAAGCCCGCAAAGGCGAAAGGGCTTCCATGAACAAGCTGAGTCTGATCGGCAGGCAAATTGAAAACCGGAATACCCTCATTCAAAATATCAACAAGGAACACGCGTTGCTGGATTACTATGTGAAAGAGAACACGGAAGTTGTCAGGATGTTTCAGGATGACCTTACCGGTCTTAAAAAGGAGTATGCGGCCATGGTCAGGTTTACCCAAAGAAGCAAAAGCAGAAGCGACCTGCTCCTATTTTTATTTTCGGCCGAGAGTTTGAACCAGGCCTACAAGAGGCTGCTTTATTTGCGGCAGTATACCAAATACCGGAAAAAACAGGTGGAAGTGATCAGTGCCTTGTCCGGTCTTATCCACCAAAAAACGATGGAGCTGGAAAAGCAAAAGCAACAAAAGCTTCAGTTGATCAAAAGCAAACAACAGGAGAATTTGCTATTGGAGAGGGAAAAAGCAGAAGAAAGCCGCTCCGTGGCCTTGCTGCGGCAAAAGCAACAAAACTTAAGAAAGAAACTCAGGGAACAGCAGAACGCACAGGAGGAACTGAACCGTGCCATTGAGAAGCTGCTTGAGGAAGAGGCCGGGAATACCGGCGGAAAGGCGGAGTTCAGGATGACGCCCGAACAGAAGTTGTTGGCGGCGGATTTTGAAAAAAACAAGGGCCGGATCCCGTGGCCTGTTGAACGGGGTATCATCACAGAACGCTTTGGGGTTCACGCTCACCCGGTGCTGAAACAGATCACGGTTAAAAATAACGGGATCGATATCTCTACCCAAAGCGGATCGAAAGCACGGGCCGTGTTTGCCGGCGAGGTAAGCCGCATTTTTGCCATTTCAGGAGGGAACATGGCTGTTATTATCCGTCACGGAATGTTTTTAACGGTTTATTCCAACCTAAAGGAGGTATTTGTCAAGGCGGGACAGAAAGTGGCCCTAAAGCAGGAAATAGGCGCTATTTTTACCGATACCAGTGACGGGAACAAAACAGTCCTCAAATTTCAGGTCTGGAAAGGGAACCAGAAATTGAACCCGCAGGACTGGATCAGCCGTTTGGAATATTAGAATGTTAGAATATTAGAATGTTAGAATATTAGAATGTTAGAATATTAGAATGTTAGAATATACGGGTTGATAAACATTTTTCTGTTAAAATCATTTATAGAGCTATTTAAATAGTTTTTCAAAGAAATAACGATACCCATGAAACACATTGTAGATCTTCGGTGTGAGTGCGGTTTACCGTCAGGCGATCGGGATGGGCCACGAGATCCGGATTGAAGGATAGCCCGCGCGGGAAGGCTCCGTTTGGCGATGATCATGGCGTTGGAATAAGCGGAAACGGCGGAAAAAAATGAAGGGAAAGCCGTTATGAACTTTTTTTCACAACCGTTGTTTTAGTGGTTAAGTTCGATGTTCTAATGAATGAGAGTGTAGATCGGGAAAGTGGAGTTGGGTGGAGAGAAGGTGAACATCGAACTTTATGGTTGAAAGATAGTTAAGCAGGTAGATTGAGGTTTTAGTTTAGTTGGTTTATTAGGCAGAAAGTCCGCTTTGAGCGGACTTTTCGCTTTGGTGATGAATCAGTCCCGGAGACGGTCTGCGCCTAAAAACGACTTGATCATTTTTAATGATTGACTGCATATCGCACCTAAAGGAAAAGCCAGGTCAATCCTCCGTTTAACCGGAAACCGGACCAGTCGGCCCGATAGTAATCATTGGTGGTTGACAATCTTGTCCCGAACTGAAAATCGTAGCCTGTGCTGATGAAAAAGGAAACATGACGGGTAACCGAAAGGCGACATCCCAGGAGCGGTTGCAGGCTCCATCCGGTTTCGTTGGTGCTCAGGTTATCCGGCGCTTCCTCATGCGTGCCCGACTCCGGAAAATCCAGCGAGGCTTCATATTTTAATTGGGAGAATGTTGCTGCAGGTGAGAATTCGGCAAACAAGGACAAGCTGGAGTTTCCGATGTCGCTGATAAAGGTATTAAAGCGGTAAAGCAAGCCAATCCGGTAGCCGCTAACGATGATTTTTTCTTCATATTTGCCGGAATAGTCGGAATAGGCGATGATCCCTCCTGTGGTGAGGTAAGAGGCTTTCAGTCCCATTTCGTGACGCTTCAACACGTAAGTTCCGTCCAGCGTATGGGTGAGGTAACCGGGGAAGTTATCGGTAATGCGGGTGCCGGGAGGTAGACCGGACGACATCAGTTCATAGGCGGTACGCATCAACGTTTTCAGATCCTTCATCGCATAAGTACCGTAGCCTGTCGAATAGCTTATACTGAATTGCGCTTTGACGCTGAAGCTGGTCGTCACCAGCAGAACAAGTAAGTATCGTTTCATTTTGTGGAATTTCAGTTTGTCCGGGCCAGCCTCAAAATTTCTGCATAAAACCCGCCATAGAACAGGAAATTGTTGTAAAGCCTGATATAGTCGGTGCTATATCCCATGTTTTGTAATTTAACCGCCCAAAGGGGGTTAAAGGCATTGTCGAGAACCTGCAGTTGATCATGGGAAACGGGTTCATGATAGAGTAAGTTTCCCGTGAAGGGGTCGATATCCAGAAAGGTGCCCTGTACGGTTTTCAGCACTTGTCCGTTCACCTCCATGATATCGAAGGTGGCATTGTTATGCTGGATAATGGCAATTCCCGGATTAGCAGGATGGAAGGTCATGGCGCTGATGGTCGGATCCGCGATGGTTTTGAGCAGGCTGAGCGAGAAATCCTCGTTTAACCGGTACAGTTCCGCCCACTCCGTATAAGACCAGCCGTACTGATGACGTTTGACAAAAATATGTTTTCCATCCTTTGAAATGGTTGCTGTCATATATCCTCCCTGGTCATCCGGGTTATCCGGATCCTTTTCCCACTCTTTTGAAAGGACCTGATTCCCTGTATTGACGTTATAAAGCCTGAAACCACTGCCCGCATGGGTCAAAATTAATCCGGTGTTGGTAAAGTAAAAACGACTTGAAGACAGTTGTGGCTCTATGCTAAACAATTTGGCGGTCATATCACTGTTTTGATAAACATGAATTCCACCTTGACCATCAGAGATCGCAATGTTCCCTGTGTTGGATACTTTCAGTTGCGATCCGGTGGAGAGGTTAAGCGCATGACCCGACGTACTTAACTTTGTTATATCGGGGAAACCATAAGCCTCCAAACGATCGAAATTTAGCGTTAGTATCCGGTTATTGGGAACATCCGGTTCAAGTGTGATCCCGTAATTCAGTCGCTGGTCTGAATACGTAGTCGAGACGTAGCTGTATCCTTCATAATTTTCGAATGCGGCCAGGGATGGCAGAATATACAAGGTTAGTGATCGATAAGGAAACGGAAACCCTTCGACCGGAACGATCGCTTCAGACGCTCCTTCCTCCACAAAAAGAGGCGGCTGGTCATACCGGTACCGGAGTACATATTTACAGGAATATGGATTTGGATTATGCCATTTCAGCTTAAGCCGGTCAACAGAAAGACGTTCAAGCTCAAAGTTGCTTTCCTGCATCGTGGTATGAGATGCCTGGGTGGCGTCGCTGATGGTGACATCCCAACCGTTTAACACTTTCGTTTTGACCTGGTAATGCTTATAACCATAAGCGTAGTCCTCATCGACCCACGAAGTGACATTGGGATCGTTGATGGTGGCAAGTAACTGCTGACCTGAATAAATTTCGTAACCGGAAATCTCGCCATAACCGTTTGGTTTGCGCCATCGCAGCTTCAGATGTTTATTTTCATCGGGCGAGGTCATCAGTCCCATATCCTCAAATTCATCGTCCAGAATCTTTACTTTGAAATGAAATTCACCAAAATAGTTTTCATAACCGGTATAGTCGGCCAGGCTGCCGGACCCGGACCGGACAGCCATAATCAGGGTCAGATCATGCACCTGATTGTCAGGCGTGGTCGTTTCGATTGCAGCATATCCTTCTTCTGCATTCATGTTAACTTCCTGTCCATCCAGCAGGAATTGCTGGGCGACGATTTCCTTTCCTTCCGATGACAGGGAATATTGAAACCAGGTGTAGTTATAGGCATAAATCGTATCCAGGGGGTTCACACCGGCCAAATCAACCCCAATACGGATCTCTTCAGGAGGTGGTTTCACCAGATGAAAATTGTCGTCACGACTGTCAAATTCACAAGCCTGAGCTAAAAAAGAGATGACAAAAGCGGGAGTATAGGTCATCCATTTTTTAGATAAAGAATTTGTTAAAGAGTGTTGCATCCTTTGAGGTCTTTAATGATGAGGGTGGTCAAATTTAGGAATCCGGAACCATTCAGCCAAATAGGGAGAGAATGCAGATAATTAAAATTTAAAGCGTTGAGTGCTATATTGTTCCAAACGTTTCCAGATCGATACAATTAGCTGGTAGTGATCATTTAACTGATTCAACCCTTCAATCACTTCTTCAGTGATAAACGGATATTCATGGTTCAGTATGTTTCTTGTTTCTCTCAGGATAAGCCACTTCCTGCTGTCATCCAGTAAATTCAGCTCCTCAAGTTTGGTTAACAAATCAATAAAAGGCACGCCTCTTACTTCTTCTCCCAGACTTTCAAGTAAAGCAGGGAAAAACTTTCCTCCGATACCATCCTGAAGCCTGGAAAAACGAAAAATCAATTGGTCGAAAAAGCTTAATTCCACCGGATCCAGAGAAATATATTTTTCCCGGGTCAGCGGGAAATACTTTTCAATTTTTCCGTATGCAAAGCTCATCCGTTGGTGGTGAATGGAGCATAATTGAATAGCTTCGCGCAGGCGATCTTCTTTATCCGATTGAGTCATCGTATCCGAAAAGTTTATAGTTCAATATTACGGTGCGAAATGGAATGCCAGAATCTTGTTTTAAGCCGGGTGCCGGCATTGTCAAAGACCACATCGATCTTTTGATCACCTATCATGCTTTTCAGTTCAGCAAGAAAGCTGATCTTTTTTCTGATGGTCAAGGCGTCTTCATTATTTTTTATAAGCAGGTCGATATCCCCCCCTTTCTTATTGTCGTCGACCCTGGAGCCAAAAAGAAAGACGCTTGTACCATTCCCAAAATGCTTTTGGGCGAGGGCGTTAATCGTATCGATTTCAAACCGACTTAGTCTCATTGTACAAAGATAAGGTTTATTCACGCTAAAGCGAATAGCAAGAATGCAATTATCTGTCGTTTATCGTCTGTTGGATTCGATTATACCCGATCATAAAAGACCGCCTTTGCGTACAAGGGCGGTCCGGATATGTGGAGTAAGCTGCCGACCCGTAAAGACGGTACTGCAAGCTTACAGAAGCGCACCGGCTTGCGGCCGGCACGACTGTCTTATAGTCGTGAGTAGCGGGTAGCGAGTCTTGAACTCCTAGTTCGCTACCCAAGACTCATTTAATTTCAGATCCGTTCTTTACGGGTCCCGCCGGTGAGACGAATTTCAGGCTTCCGTCGGCATCTTCGGCCATCAGGATCATTCCTTTTGATTCAATCCCTTTCAGCACCCGGGGTTCCAGATTGACCAATACGGCCACCTGCTTACCAATCACTTCTTCGGGCTTATAATACTCCGCAATCCCTGACACGATGATTCGTTTGTCGATACCCGTATCGATGGTCAGCTTCATCAGCTTCTTCGTCTTGGGTACCAGTTCAGCCTCCAGGATCGTCGCAGTACGGATGTCCATTTTTATGAACTCGTCGTACGTGCAGTGGTCTTTCGCGGGTTTGGCCTTCACTTCGGCGGCCTCATTGGCCAGTTTGGTGTCATGAAGCTTTTTGATCTGTGCCTCAATGGCATCATCTTCAATCTTTTCGAATAGCAGTTCCGGAATACCGGTCTGATGTCCGGATGGCAATAAAGCGGTTTGTCCGATCGCACTCCATTCCAGTTTCTCCATGTTGAGGAAACCTCTTAGCTTTTCCATGCTGAAAGGCAGGAACGGATCCAGCATGATTGTCAGGTTAGCCGTGATCTGCAGGGAGACATTCATGATCGTTTTGACCCGTTCCGGATCCGTTTTCACGACTTTCCAGGGTTCCTCGTCGGCCAGGTATTTGTTGCCGAGACGGGCCAGGTCCATGGCCAGTTTCAGCGCTTCGCGGAAACGGTAATTGTCAAGGCTCTTTTCCACATCATTCCTGATGGTGGTGATTTCGTCCAGCGTTTGCCGGTCGGCTTCAGTCAGAATACCGGCAGCGGGGACTTTCCCATCATAATACTTTTGGGTGAGCACCAGGGCACGGTTCACGAAGTTGCCCAGGATGGCGACCAGTTCATTGTTGTTCCGGGCCTGAAAGTCCTTCCAGGTAAAGTCGTTATCTTTCGTTTCAGGAGCATTGGCCGTCAGCGTGTATTTTAGTACATCTTCCTTCCCCGGGAATTCTTCGAGGTATTCGTGCAACCAGACCGCCCAGTTCCGGGACGTCGAAATCTTGTCGCCTTCCAGGTTGAGGAATTCATTGGCCGGAACGTTGTCGGGGAGAATAAAGCTGCCTTCAGCTTTTAACATGACCGGGAAAATGATACAATGAAAAACGATGTTGTCTTTGCCGATGAAATGCACCATCCGGCAAGCCGGGTCTTTCCAGTATTTTTCCCAGTCAGGCGTCAGTTCCCTGGTCGCTGAAATGTAACCGATAGGCGCATCAAACCAGACATACAGGACTTTCCCTTCCGTGCCCGCAATGGGTACGGGAACACCCCAGTTCAGGTCGCGGGTCACGGCACGTGGCTGCAAACCACTGTCGAGCCAGCTTTTACACTGACCGTAGACATTGGTCTTCCATTCTTTATGGTTTTCCAGTATCCAGGTCTTCAGCCAGGGTTCGTAGTCATCGAGCGGCAGGTACCAGTGTCTGGTCGGTTTAAGCACGGGCGTATTTCCGCTGATCATGGATTTCGGATTGATCAGTTCCGTCGGACTGAGCGATGTGCCACAGCGCTCGCACTGATCGCCATACGCATTTTCAAAGCCACATTTTGGACAGGTGCCGACAATATACCGGTCGGCCAGGAATTGTTTATTTTCTTCGTCGTAATACTGCTCACTGGTTTTTTCGACGAATTTCCCGTCATCGTAAAGCTTCCGGAAAAAACCGGATGCCGTCTCATGGTGGACCTTTGCACTGGTCCGGGAATACACGTCAAACGAAATCCCAAAGCGCTGAAAGGACTCCTTGATCATCTTGTGGTACTTGTCCACGATATCCTGGGGTGAAACGCCTTCATTTTTTGCCTTCAGGGTGATGGGCACCCCATGCTCATCCGATCCGCCGATGAACAACACATCTTCCTTTTTCAGGCGAAGATAGCGGGCATAGATATCGGCCGGCACATAAACGCCTGCAAGATGTCCGATGTGGACCGGACCATTGGCGTAGGGGAGGGCAGAGGTGATCAATGTTCTCTTATACTGGGTCATTTTAAGATGTTTTTGTATTTTTTTGTAACCAGTTCTGGTTAAGGGCAACAAAGATAATCGATTTTTTTAACCATCGGGGCGATACCGTTTTTGAAACTTTCAAAAGAGCTGCGATTTTGCCTACACACCCCGCAGTGGTCTCCCCGTTGTCTTTCAGGATCATGCGGACGCGCTGCTGATCGGCATTGTAAACAAAATCAGCCGTTTTTGTGCCTTCGGTGATCTTTTTGACTTTCTCGAATGAGTAATAGTCGATATCCTACAGTGTCGATGAAATATTCTGCGCTCCTGTGATACTGGTTACCGCATACGGCGTGTTGCTATAGGCATAAGTGCCGGTGCAGGCATCACTTGGTAAGGATATTCCCGTTGCTGCCATAGCTGACGCTCATCGCTGAAGGCCCTGTAACTGAGGTCAGCCTGTCAAGCCCCACGGCATCATAACTGAAACTCTCTGAAAGACTCCTCCACGTATTGGTGCGTGAGTTGAGGTTGCCTGTGTTGACTTTGAATGAATAGTTATACTGCTGTACTCCGGTTGCAGCAATCTGCGAAAGCATATTGCTGCTGTCGTAACTTAGGGGACCTGTAACCCCGCCAATACTGGCCTGCCTGATGCGTCCGTAGTCATCCATCGTCGTTAACTGCCAAACCGTTGTCCCGTTAACCCAACTTGCAGTTAATCCGAATGGAATTGTTGCTTTTCAATGAATTGGCAATTTTCGAGTTCGGATTTGTGTACTACGGATTTTCGTTTTACGAAAGGTGCGTATTTATATTTTAGAGCATCATAAAGCGTCCG
>CAZANK010000072.1:0-11129 GCA_964486235.1 uncultured Prolixibacteraceae bacterium
GTGCAGGCACAGGAATCTGTCACGCTCCGCGATTGCCGGCAATGGGCCCGCGAAGCGCACCCTTTTCTGAAACAGAAAGCGCTGTACGGCAGGATGAGCGAGCTGAGCCTGGAAAACAACCAGACTTCCAACTTGCCGCGCTTGTTGTTGAATGCACAGGCCACGTACCAGTCGGATGTGACTAAAATTGACATCCAGGTGCCGAATGTCGATATCCCTGAACTGGCAAAGGATCAGTACAAGCTTTATCTGGATGCCCGGCAGACGATCTGGGACGCCGGACTGGTAAAAGCGAATGAAGTGCTTGAACATGCCCGGAACGAGGTGAACCAGCAGGGGGTGGAAGTTGAATTGTATCAGGTTCAGGAACAGGTGAATGACTTATTTTTCAGTAGTTTTATTTTACAGGAGAACCTGAACATCCTGCAACGGAAGAAGGAAACGCTCGAAGCGAGGAAGAGCAGGGTGGAATCGGGTGTGCGCCATGGGTTTATCCTTCAGTCGGACCTGGATTTGATCCGGGCCGAGCTGATCCGGGTAGGCCAGCAGCAAATTGAGTTGCAATCCGGACGGGAGGCTTCCTTGTCCGCCCTGGCCATGTTGACCGGCAAGCGGCCCGACGATCTGCAAAGCCTGGCGATCACGACCAGCATGGTTGATTTTGACGACGCGCCCGAACGCCCAGAGCTGGACTACTTCGCAAAGCAGGACGAATCATTGTCCGCATCGGACGGACTGATCAAAAAGAAACGTAATCCGCAGGTGTTTGGTTTTGGTCAGGCCGGGTACGGACGCCCTGGACTCAATATGCTGGATACGGGGTTCAATCCCTATTACCTGGTGGGGATTGGAATGAACTGGAAGGTATTCGACTGGAAAAACGTGAGGCGGGAGCGCGAAGTCGTGCAACTTCAGCAGGAAATGGTCCAGACGCGGCAACAGCAGTTTGAAAGGAACCTTCAGATCGCGCTGGACCGTGAATACAGGAGGATTCTTCAACTTAACACGATATTGGAAAGTGACCGGGAACTCATCGCCCTGCAGGAACAGATCACCGGAAGTTCAGCCTCGAAGCATGAAAACGGAACAATGACGGCTTCAGATTACATCCAGGATCTGAATGCGGAGATGACTGCCCGGATCACTTTCCGGACGCATCAGGTTCAGCTTGAAGCGGCCAGGGTTAATTATCAGCATTTACAAGGTCAACTAAAATAAAATACGATGAACACCATAACCATTCTTGCAGGAGTATTCCTGATCCTGATTTCGTGTAAAAGCAACGATGATCAATCGGATGCCTTTGGGAATTTTGAAACGGAAGAGACGATCATCTCTTCGGAAATGGCGGGAAAGCTAATTTATTTCCCGGTTAAATTAGGCGACCAGGTGAAACAGGGGGACTTGCTGGCGGTGGTCGATACCACTCAGGCAAGCCTGCAACTGAAACAACTGAACGCGCAACAGCATGCCGTTGCGACCAGGCGGATCAACGTCCAGGCACAGGTTGACGTGCTGAAGGAGCAGATGGACAACCTCGCGGTTACCCGGCAGCGGGTTCACCGGTTATTTGCTGACCGGGCGGCCACACAGCAGCAGGTGGATGATGCGGATGGTCAGATGCGGGTGCTGGAAAAACAACTGAAGAGCGTCATGACCCAGTTTGTTTCGATCAACAGCGAGGTGGAGGTGATTGCCGCCCAGTTCGCGCTGGCAGCGGATCACCTTCGAAAGTGTTACATCCGGACGCTCACGGACGGAACTGTGCTTGAGAAATACGTGGAGCCGGGCGAAGTGGTGTCTCCGGCCAAAGCCATTGTCAAACTGGGTGATTTATCCGAACTGGATCTTCGTGTTTACGTGAGCGGGGCGCAGCTTCCTTCCATCAGACTGGGACAGCAGGTGGAGGTGCTCATCGACCGCGACCGGAAGAATAACCAGGCACTCCGGGGCGAAGTGACGTGGATATCTTCCGAAGCGGAGTTCACCCCGAAAATCATTCAGACCAAGGAAGAACGGGTCAAACTGGTTTACGCCGTCAAGGTGAAGGTGAAAAACGATGGCCGGCTGAAGATCGGCATGCCGGGGGAAGTGAGATTCTAGAATGTTAGAATGTTAGAATGTTAGAATGTTAGAATGTTAGAATGGACTCACGATCAGTTGTCTATTCCTTATGACCCAAAAATGATTGAAGTAAAGAACATATCCAAATCCTACGGGGAGGTGCAGGCGCTGAAGGGTATTTCCTTTGACGTAAGAAAGGGCGAACTCTTCGGGCTGATCGGTCCCGACGGGGCCGGGAAGACCACCCTGATGCGGATTCTCACCACCTTGCTTGTCGCCGACAGCGGATCGGCAAAAATGGACGGAATGGACGTGGTGAAGGATTTCCGCCGCATCCGTCAGATCGTCGGGTACATGCCGGGCAGGTTTTCACTTTATCAGGATCTGACCGTCGAAGAGAACCTGCGATTCTTTGCCACCGTATTCGGAACGAGCATCGCTGAAAACTATGAACTGATCCGGGACATCTATGGGCAGATCGAACCCTTCAAAGCCAGACTGGCCGGGAAGCTTTCGGGCGGGATGAAACAAAAGCTGGCTTTGTCGTGCGCCCTGATCCACAAGCCCGGTATCCTGATCCTCGATGAACCCACCACCGGGGTCGACGCGGTGTCGAGGAAGGAATTCTGGGAAATGTTGCGCAACCTGAAGCAACAGGGGATCAGCATCCTGGTTTCCACACCGTACATGGATGAAGCCGTCCTTTGTGACCGGGTGGCGCTGATCCAGAAGGGTGAACTCCTGGCCATCGATACCCCTTCACGCGTTGTTGAGGGCTATCGACGGATGTTGCTGGCAGTCCGGTCTGACGAGATGTTCCGGCTCATCGGCGATCTGAGGAAGTGGGAAAAGACCGGTACCGCTTATGCCTTCGGGCAGTACCTGCATTTCACCTCGAAAAACGATGAGGTGGAAGCATCCGAACTGGAGCGCTACCTGCTTGGAAAAAACCATGCGCAGCTTCAGGTGACGGAGATTGCTCCCGGCATCGAGGATGTGTTTATGGATTTGATGAGCGGAAGTGGGGAAGAAGTCGTAAGTCGTAAGTCGTAAGAGGAGGAGAAAGGTATGATGGATAAGCCGGTGATTCAGGTGAAGGATTTGGTGAAGAAGTTCGGGGCGTTTGTGGCAAACGACCATCTCAACTTCGAGGTTTACCAGGGAGAGATCTTCGGGTTCCTGGGGGCGAACGGCGCCGGGAAAACCACCGCGATGCGAATCCTCTGCGGGTTGTCTTCGCCCACTTCGGGTGAGATGACCGTGGGAGGGTTCGACGTGTACCGGCAGGCGGAGCAGATCAAGCAAAATATCGGCTATATGAGTCAGAAATTTTCCCTTTATGAAGATCTGACGATCTCGGAGAACATTCGTTTTTACGGCGGTATTTACGGTATTCCCGTGAAAAAGAGAAAGGAAAAGGAGCAGATCCTGCTCAGAAAGCTTCACCTGGAGAAACAGCAAAATCAACTAATTGCCGCTCTTCCGTTAGGATGGAAACAGAAACTGGCCTTTTCGGTGGCGGTTTTGCACGACCCTAAAATCGTGTTTCTGGATGAACCCACAGGGGGCGTAGATCCCGTGACCCGCCGACAGTTCTGGGACCTGATTTATGAGGCCGCGGCGGACGGCAAAACGATCTTTGTGACGACCCACTACATGGATGAAGCGGAATACTGCGACCGTGTCTCGATCATGGCCGAAGGCCGGATTGCGGCGCTCGACACCCCCGCCCGTCTGAAAAAGCAGTTTCAGGCGGAAAATATGAATGAAGTGTTTTTGAAAATAGCAAGGAAGTAGTGTAATTATGAAAAGATTCATCGGTTTTGTAAAGAAGGAGTTTTTGCACATCTTCAGGGATGTGAGAACCATCATCATCCTGTTTGGCATACCGGTGGTACAGCTCTTGCTGTTCGGGACGGTCATCACCACTGAAATAAAAAATGCCCATATTGCCATTTATGATCAGTCGAAGGATGAGGTGACACGGGAGATCACGGCCAAACTTCTTTCTTCCGGCTACTTTCTGCTGGATCAGCAACTGGAAACCGCCCGCGATATTGAGGCGGTTTTCAGAAAGGGCAGGGTGAAAGAAGTGCTGGTGTTTGAGCAGAATTTTGCCAAAAACCTCGAAAAAGAGGGGAGGGCCAACGTGCATGTGATGGCCGACGCGTCCGACCCGAATACCGGGAAGCTGCTGGCCGCTCACACGGCCGGGATCATCAACGATTACCTCATCAAGGAAACGGGTGAACTGAAGATGCCGCTGCAAATCATTCCGGAAGTCAGGATGTATTACAACGAAGAGCTGAAGTCGGTGTTCATGTTCGTTCCGGGAATCATGGCCATGATCCTGATGCTGATCTCGGCCATGATGACATCGATCTCCATTACCCGCGAAAAGGAAATGGGGACGATGGAAATCCTGCTGGTGTCGCCGTTGCGGCCCGTGCAGATCATTTTGGGGAAGGTGGCCCCGTACCTGGCGCTCTCGGTCATGAATGCCCTGATCATTCTTCTGATCGGTCATTTTGTGTTCGGGATGCCGGTCCATGGAAGCTGGGCTTTGCTGATGGCGGAAAGCATTCTTTTTATCATGATGGCGTTGTGCCTGGGGATCCTGATTTCTTCGGTGGCCAAAACACAGATGGTGGCCATGTTTATTTCGCTGATCGCCCTGATGTTGCCAACGATCCTGTTGTCCGGGTTCATCTTTCCCGTCGGCAATATGCCTGCGCCGCTACAGATTCTTTCACTGATCATGCCTCCCCGCTGGTTCATCGTCATTCTCAAGAACATCATGCTGAAGGGAACCGGCTTCGCGGATGTCTGGAAGGAAACGCTGATCCTGACAGGAATGGCCGTGGTCTTCGTCGCGGTGGCGGTGAAGAAATTTAAAGTGAGGCTGGAATAGCCGCGGAGACCGGAGACCGGAAAGCGGAAACGGGAGACGGGAGGCCGGAAGAACAAAAATAGCAGCAGGAACAACAGTGACGGGCAGAAAGCCGTGAGGAATTCGTCGTAAGTAACCATTGAACACTGAATATTGAACATGCGAACAATCTTCTATATCATCCAAAAAGAATTCATCCAGGTTTTCCGCAACAGGACCATGTTGCCCATGATCTTCATGATCCCCCTGCTTCAGATGCTGATCCTGGTTTTCGCGGCAACTTTTGACCTGAAAAATGTGGCTGTTTACGTGTCAGATCAGGATCTTTCGCAGACCTCGCGGGACCTGACAAGCCGTTTCGAAGCATCGCCCTTTTTCAGGATCAAAGACGCGTCGTTCGACATCGGACAGGCGGAAAGCAGCTTTAACCGGGAGGAAGCTGATTTTATCCTGTCCATTCCCAAAGGGTTTGAGCGATCGCTGGTTCGTGATGACAAAGCAGGCATCCAGTTGCTGGTCAATGCCATTGACGGGAGCAAGGCATCGCTGATCCAGGCGTATGCCCAAGCCATCATTTCCGGGTTTAACAGGGAAATCATCGCCACGTGGAAAGGAATTCCTGCGTTTCAGCCGCCGAAGAAGATCGAGGTGCACGATAACTATTGGTTTAATCCGGAGCTTGACTATAAATGGTATATGGCGCCGGGTATTTTGGCGATTCTGGTGACGTTGATCGGGATGTTTCTTTCAGGGATGAACCTGGTACGCGAAAAGGAGATCGGGACCATTGAACAACTGAACGTGACGCCCATCAAAAAATACCAGTTTATCCTGGGCAAATTGGTTCCTTTTCTGGTGATTGCCTTGTTCGACCTGGCCTTCGGACTGGTCATCGCCCGCGTTGTCTTTTCATTGCCGGTTAACGGAAGCCTTGCCCTGTTGTTTGGCTTTGCGGCACTGTATCTTGTCGGGGCGCTGGGGCTGGGATTGTTGATCTCGACGGTGGCAAACAGCCAACAGCAGGTCATGTTCGTCACATTTTTTTTCATGGTCATTTTCATCCTGATGGGCGGAATATTCACCCCGGTGGAGAACATGCCCGAGCTGGCACAGAAATTTAACCGGATCAATCCGATCTATTATTTTATCCGGATTTTGCGGATGATCATCTTGAAAGGGTCAGGATTCGCTGACCTGGCTGAAGATTTTGTCTCCCTCACCCTGATCGGCGTTTCGTTCCTGAGCCTGGCGATCTGGCGGTACCGGAAAACCAGTTGAACGATCACCTGCGGAAACCTGAACGCATCGGTATCGGTGCATGAAGGAAACAGGGAATCGAAAAAAAGAGGAGGGTACAATAGGGGGATTTCCCTTCCGGAGAAACGGATTTTCGAAAACAGTCTCAGATGGAAATACAAAAAAAGAGGGTGTTCCGGACTTTTGAGACACCCTCTTTTTTAGTCTTTTCAGCATCAGACCACCGGAATATCCTTGTTGACGTTTTTGCTTCCGATCAACGCGTAGAAGAGCATGTAGGCCAGGGCCGCGAAGATGACCCAGTAGCTGGCAATGTACGACGTGTGATCAGCAATGGCTCCCTGGATCAACGGCAAAATTCCACCACCGCAAACCATGACCATAAAGATGCCCGATGCCGCTTCCGTGTACTTGCCCAGACCTTCCACGGCCAGGTTGAAAATACCACCCCACATCACGGATGTGCATAATCCACAAAGTACCAGAAACATCACACCCAGAGGAACTTGTGCGAACCCGAACGAAATGCTGGACTGGAATACCGGCATACTGACCGTCGTGGAAACCGGCAATAAAATGGCTAATAATACAAAGGCTATCCCCAACAAGGACACTGTAATCAACATGGCCTTGCTTGAAAATTTGCCTCCCAGTGACGCGCCTGCCAAACGTCCGACTAACATCAGGAACCAGTAAGTCCCGACAACCGAACCGGCGATGGTCGGATCAATGGCCAGGCCGCCGTTGGCCGTTTCAGAAGTTAAAAACAGGTTTGCAAAATGAGGGACCCCGATTTCGATGCCGACATAGGCAAAGATCGCGATGGCCCCAAGAATAAAGTGACGGAATGCCAGGGGACTGTGTTCATTTTTTACTTTTGCTTTCCCGATCTGACGTGGCTCCGGAATCTCCATGATATACAGGACGATGAAAACCAGCGCAAAAATACCCATGGCGATGAACAGCGCGGGATTCGCCTTTTCAATCGTCCGCTGAGAGGCTTCAGCCCCCATCAGGTAGCCCACAAGCACCGGAACAATCGTCGCGGCAACCGAATTCAGGGACCCCCCGGTTTGAATAAGTTGGTTCCCTTTTTTCCCACCGCCGCCTAACGTATTCAGCATGGGGTTGACGACGGTATTGAGCATACACATCGAGAAGCCCGAAACAAAGGCGCCGGCAATATAAACATTGAAATTACCGACCTGTCCGGAGATGTATTGAATGCCGACTCCCGTAAAACCTACAGCTACTGCCAGTAAGGCTGTCTTTTTGTAGCCGAGCCGCTCCAGCAGGATCCCGGCGGGGATTCCCATGAACGCGTAGGCGATAAAATTGGCAAAAAAGCCAAGTGTCGACATAAAATCGGTTGCACCGAACTGGTTCTTCACAATCACCCCAAAAGGAGCCGGCAAACCGGTTACAAACGCGATCATAAAGAACAGGGCGAACATCATTGCAATAGGCAATGCATAACTTTTGTTTTTATTCATACTTTTAAAATTTAGAACTTAAATATGCTTATAATCCAGTTGTTTTTCAGGGTCTAAAGGCCTGTGTGCCCAACCCGGACCCTGTTGGCCGGGCGTTGATTTTGTAAGAAACAGATAGCATCCGTGTCCTTTTCAAGGACCGAATATACTGATTTCTTTTCTTTTCCGGCTTATGTTATTGGTGCATATTTCACGTCGTGACGGGGATTCTTTTTTAATGGAATGTTGTAACTTTGGTTTGCTTATTCAACGGACCATGAAACATGTGAGCAGACTATTCCTGATCTCCGCAGCATCCCTGCTGACCGTCCCCGCGGGCTGCGGGCCCGCGGCTGAGGAACCGCCGGCAGGCATCATTCCGAAACCCGTTCATCTGGCGTATGACGGGAAAACCCTTGAAATTGGGCAGGGCGTGCACCTCGTAACCCGGGATACGGCACTGGAGTTTTCCCGTGCCTTGTTGGCGGACGGGATGGAAAAGCTGTCCCATGCAGAATTCCTGCGCGAAAACAAAAAGGCGCCCGTCAGTATCCGGTTAAAACTGGATGACCGGATAGAACACCCCGAGGGGTACACGCTGACGATCGACCGGCGTATAACCCTTGCCGGGAGGAGCAGGGAAGGGGTGTTGCATGGCATTCAAAGCCTTTTGCAGATCATTCAGCAGGCTCCGGTGACGGACCGCGGGGTTCAGGTTCCCCGTCTGACGATCATCGATTATCCGCGTTTTGCCTCCCGGGGAGTGCACCTTGAGGTGAGCAGGCATTTCTTTCAGGTGGATTGCATTAAAAAATACCTTGACCTGATCGCCATGCACAAGATGAATGTCATTCACTGGCATTTAACCGACGGTCAGGGGCGGCACCTGGAAACCCAAAAGCATCCGGAGCTGACGGGAAAAAGCGACCGGCGGGCAGATCATGCGGATTTGCCGCGGGACAGCCGGACGGATCAGGCCGGACAGGATTCGGCCACTTGCGGTGGATCCTATACCCTTGAGCAGTTTCGCGAGGTGGTTGCGTATGCGTCTGACCGTGGCATCACCGTCATTCCTGAGATTGATCTTGTTCCCAAAACCTTCGAGGGACCTATCAGTCTGGGGCGTGTCTACGGCTATGAGCCCGGCCCGGACGGATTGACCCCGGAGGAAGTTCGCGATATCCTGGGAACGCAGGGGAATGGGTGGACAGAACACAGACCGGACGAAGCCATCGTCGAATACCGCGTTCTGCCCGGGATGACGGCGCTGAGCGAGGTGCTTTGGTCACCCGCGGAAGCGCGTGACCTCTCCGGCTTTATGGAAAGGCTCGAGGCGTTCCTGAATTGGATGACCTCCCTGAATTACCACTTTCAGGTCCCGGTCCCGCAAGGTGTTCTCCGGGAGATGATCTTTCTGGACAGCACCCGGGTGCAGCTTCAAAGCCCGTGGCCTTTTGCCCAAATCCGTTATACGGTTGACGGAAGTGATCCGACAATCCGGTCGAAGGTATTTGATCAGCCCCTTTCCGTGCGGGAGGAGATGGTCCTGAAGGCAAGGCTGTTCCTGAAGATGGGGCAACAGGGACCGGTCAGTACCGTTACCTACCGGAAGGTTCAACCTGTTCCTCCTTATGAGATTGATCCGGGTTCCCTGAAGCAAGGCTTGTTTTGCCAGTATTACGAAGTAGCCGTCAGTTCGGTGGGCGAAATCAAAAAGTATACGCCCCGGCGGCCGATGCGGGTCAAACAGGTTGCTTTGCCCGAAGGACACCGGTCCGAGGTGTTTGCCGCGGAGTTCATCGGCTACCTCCGGGTGCCGGAGACGGCGGTTTATTCTTTCCGGCTGACCTCAGACGACGGAAGCCGGTTTTGTCTGGGCGAAAACCTGGTAATTGATCATGACGGCCCTCATGGCCCTTCCGTCGCTTACGGACAGGCGGCGCTTCAAAGAGGCTTTTACCCCATTTATGTCGGGTATTTTGACGGCGGCGGAGATAATTTTCTGGAAATGAAGTGGAAATCCGGGAACAGCGAATGGACCGATCTCCCGGCCGACTGCCTTTTTCACAGGGAACAAAACTGAACGCCGGCATCACAGTCCGGCGCCACAAACCGGCTGACGGTTTACCTGCCGGCAGTCCGGACTATCCCAGCGCCACGTCAAGCACCATCATGACTGAGAAACCGAGCATGGTGCCGATGGTGGCCACGTCGGTATGTTTATCAAGCTGTGATTCGGGAATGAGTTCCTCCACGACCACGTAAATCATGGCGCCGGCTGCGAAAGACAGCGCGTAGGGGAGGGCAGGCTCCATGAGGATCACCGCTGCCGCTCCGAGGACACCCGCCACCGGCTCGACAAGTCCCGATACCTGACCGTAAAAAAAGCTCTTTCGCCGGTTCATTCCTTCCCGCCGCAAAGGGATCGATACCGCGGCGCCTTCCGGGAAATTCTGGATGGCGATACCAAGGGCCAGGGCGACGGCGCCGGACATGGACGCTGCGGGGAGACCCGCGGCCACGGCCCCGAATGCCACGCCAACGGCGAGGCCTTCCGGGATATTGTGAATGGTGATGGCCAGGACAAGCAAAACACTTCTTCGCCACGAGGTATGAACGCCTTCTGCTTCTTCCCTGGGGAAACCCAGGTGCAGGTGAGGTAGAAGCTGATCGACGAGCCACAGGAAAAAGCCTCCCGCGAGAAAACCAATCAGGGGTGGAACCCAGATGATCCCGCCGGAGGCTCTTACCATTTCAATGGCCGGACTTAACAATGACCAAAAGCTGGCGGCAATCATGACGCCGGCGGCAAACCCCAGCATCCCGTCCAGTACCCTTCTGTTGATCCCTTTAAACACGAACACCATCGCCGCCCCCAAAGCGGTGACCAGCCAGGTGAACAGGGTCGCTGTCAACGCCTGGGCCACCGGATGCAAATGGATGAACCACTCGATCATTGCTATTCTTTTATTTTCTCTTTTTGGTTTAATACCCCGACCCTTGGGTCGGTTCCGCTTTCGCCTAGTGCGTTAGCTTCTTGATACCTCGCGGGCTTGCCCCGAGGTAGTTCATTACACCAGTTTTTTCATGGCCGTCATCGACGAACGGAGTTTTTCGCCGACAAGCTCGACCGGGTGCTGACGGATTGCCCTGTTCACGGCGATCAGTTGAACATTGTCCACGCCATTGTCAAACCCTTCGCCATACGTTTCGCCAATCACATCGGCTTCGATCTTCGACATGAAGTCGGTGAGCAACGGTTTGCAGGCATGGTCAAACAGGTAACACCCGTATTCGGCCGTGTCGGAAATGATCCGGTTCATCTCATAGAGCTTTTTCCTCGCGATGGTATTGGCGATCAGCGGTACTTCATGAAGCGACTCATAATAGGCCGACTCAGCCTTAATGCCTGTTTCGGTCATCGTTTCAAACGCCAGTTCAACGCC
>CAZANK010000073.1:0-11110 GCA_964486235.1 uncultured Prolixibacteraceae bacterium
TTCCGCGGACAGGTACTTCCAGAGGTCTCATCCCCACGAACGAGAACACCAGTATGGCATCGGCAGGAACCTCCTTCAGAGAGTAATTCCCATCACTGTCTGTAATCGTTCCCTGGGTAGTTCCCTTTATGATAATTGAAACACCCGGCAACGGGGCACCGGAAAGGTCTGTGACCTTTCCCGAAACGGATCCGGGTTGCATTAATTTTGTGCTATTAAAATTGCCTGCAGGAAATCCGGCATCTTCCTTCGACATGATGGCAATCTGCCGGTCGTGGATTTCATAATAATTTGCCGTTCCTTTAAACACCTGATCAAGAACTGATTGTATTGTTGCATCTTCAACCTTCACATTCACTTTACGATTCACATCGACATATCTTTCGCTGTATAAAAAGATGAACTTACTGTTATCCTCGATTTCCAGAAGAACCTGCTGCACCGTGATGTCTTCAAGATTCAAATTAAATCTGGCCTGCTGAGAATAACTGTTTGCCGTTACAGAAGCTACCGACACAAAAATCAAAAAGGTTAACAATCTCATTTTCATTAAAAATTTTTGTATGCTTGTATACGAAGCATACCCGTTCCATTTTTTTTTCATAATTTCGTTTTGTTTATTTTAATACAACTGTTAGATAAACTTTGAAAACCAGTGGAGCCCCAAACTCCCTGGTTTTCTTTTTTCAGCAATTTTTTCAATGCTTCATAGGCAATTCTATTTGTTGATTACTACCCTCGCACCTGCGATTTGATATTCAAATTTTGCCACCCCGGACAGAACAGCCATGACTTCTTCCAGGGAATCTTTCAGGTCGAGTTTCCCTGATACAGGCAATACTCCGGAAACCACAGAACGATCATACTGAAACCTGATGTTATAATACCTTTCAAGCTTCTTCAATACCTGTTCAAGACTTTCGTTGGTAAACTGGTACCATCCTTCGATCCAGGCAATATGCGTTTCAGGCAGCGGGTCCGTGATTAGATCGAACCGGTTATCCGTTTTATGATAGGTTGCTTTCTGGCTCGGGATCAGCACAATCCTGTCTTTAAACAGCCGGTCCTTTTCCCGGATCTGAATACTCCCGTTCAATAAAACAGTTTCGCTGAAATCGTCCGATTTGTATGCACAGACATTAAATTTAGTTCCAAGAACTTCAATGTCCATATCATCAACAGACAGGACGAACGGTTGATCCGCATCTGCAGTCACTTCAAAATACGCCTCACCTTCCAGGTAAACCGTCCTTTTTCCCCCTTCAAATTCCTGGGGAAATGCAAAACGGCTACCGGCGTTTAACCATACTTTTGTACCATCTTCCAACATCAGCTCCGATTTTTTCCCAAATGGCACAATGACTTCATTAAGCTTGTCTCCGGTTGATCCCTTGCCTGATGAAGGCTGATTATCCACAATGTTCTCCTGATTGATCTGAATGGCATGTTGACCCTTCAGGACAGTAATCCTGGATCCATCTTCCTCCAACTCGACTTTATTTCCGTTCGACAGTACCAGTAAGGGATTTTCAGATTCCAAATCAGTACCGGCTCCCGAAAAGCGATATTGTTTTTCGAAAGAATTAAATCTCAGGTACAATAAACTTCCAATGGTGATGACAATAAAGACAGAAGCGGCAATTTTTGCATAAGTGGTGATCTTGTGAAGTTTTTCCTGGTGTGAAAATTTAAGATAAAATGTATGGATATTCTTCCAAAGTTCATATTTCTTATCACCGGGAAGGACTTCCTTTTTTACATCGAACAGCCGGATCATTCTCTTCGCCTGCAGAATGTTTTTTTTCGACCCTTTTTGCGATCCAAGGAATTGCTCCCATTCCTCAGCGGTACGTATTCTGTTGACCACAGAAATGAACTCCTGATCCTGAAGCAGATCTTCAACCGAATAGCCGGTGTACTTTCCCTCTTTCATTTTTAAGTCTCTATATAAACAAAAGGGGGAAGGATCGCTTTTGTGACAGAAAAAAAGAAAAAAATTTTATAAATTTGTTAATCTTTTGAAAATGAGCATCATGAAAATATCATTCCCCGACAGATATTGTTTCAGTGAGTTGATCGCACGCGATACCAGTTGCCTGGCCGAATCGTACGTAATGGACATGATCTCGCAGATCTGCCCGTAATCATATCCCAATGTATATTTGTAATAGATCACTTCCCGTTGTTGTGCATTCAATTCCTGCAGCCCTTGCCGGATGAGCTTCAATCGCTTTGAGTGTTCCTCGTCAGTGATCAGTTCCTCCTCCACTGAAAATACAATCTGAGGCTCCTGTTTGAAACCGCTGTTAAGACTGACGAGCTTTCTTTGGCTTTCCAATCCCCGTAAAAGCCTTCTCCGGAAGGATTTCAGGAGATATAAACGAATATGGTCTGTTTCACCAAGATTTTTCCTGGATCTGATCAAATCATAAAACAGGTCCTGGATCATGTCCAGGATCAAATCCTCATTCCTGGTGAACTTCTTGCCATAACAAAACAGGAAATCAATGTTCTGATGATAAATGTATGACAAGGCAGATTCCGCATCATTTTTAAACTCATCCCATATCTGTCTATCTTCTTTCATTCGTTTGATGGCCAAAAGAACTTCAAAAGTAAAAATTTCCCGCTAACAGAACGAAAAAAGTCCCGAAAGAGATGAGAATACTTATCCAAACGACGAAGAATTCTTCTTTGGCAAACAGTTAGCGTCTTATTTGAGATGGATCACTTCGACGGGTACCTGGTCGATCTCCCTCTCCATCGTTTGCCAGTCGTCAAGTTCTTCGTACAGATCCCGGCAATACAGGTTATTGCGTCCGGCAAGGGCTGCGAATTTCAAGGCCGTTTCGGGCGTGCTCCCGTCGAGAAGCGCACTGAGGAAAGCGGCTACCGCCGTATCGCCTGCACCTGTGGCGTCCTTCACTCTGGCCGGATCTGCAGGGTAAGCGTTGCACCATCGTTCACGGAAGTTCCAGTCGTTCTTATCCATTTGCAGCCCTCTTTCCTTCAAACCGGAAATATCGCCGGTAAGCAGGTAAATACCCCGATGGGCAGCCTTAATCACCAGGACTTTCACACCGCAGTCGATGATCCTTCTCCCGGTCTCCCGGATAAGATCCATCGGGATCCGGTCAATCAGGTCCGCGTCGCCTGACTCCGACACCATACGCTCATACCGCTCGGGGATCATGGTACGAAGCGCTTCTTCCAGGCTCGGGACAAAAATGTCGGTATACGGCAAAACCTGCTCCATGACCGCCGGCCAGTCCTGGCGGCCCGATTCACTCTCCCCGTCCGGCAGGCTGAAATCCATCGACGTCACCGTACCAGCCCGTTTTATCGCTGACAACATGGCCGACAGTTGTTCTCCTTTGTTTAGATAAAACTTCCTTAACAGCGGAGGATACCCGAAATGAAACAGCCTGCTTTGGGCGACGGCCTCAAAATCAATAAAATCCGCATCCAATAGCTGGTTGCATCCCGGCGATTCCAAAAAAATCCGGTCAATCCCCGGTGGGGCCAGGACAATGCTGAATGCGGTACCTGCTTCGGATGTGACCTGCATCCCGTCCAAAAGATCATACTTCTGAAAATAATCACGCACGATCTTCCCCAGCAGGTCATCGCCGGTCAGCCCGTTCAGAAAAACCTGCCTGCCGAATTTTTTCATGGCCATTCCGGTGTTGGCCACAACGCCGCCCATCACAAAATCAAGCCCGTCAATTTCGATCAGCTTCCCGGGCTGCAGGAGTGCGGAAACACCGGTTTCGTGCCGGTTGTTTGGGAATCCCGGGATCATGTCCACACAGAGATAGCCGGCAATGACCGCATCATATTTTTTCATATCTTTCTTACTTTTACCACAAAGACCACTAGGCAAAGCACTAAGAACAAAATGTCTTAAATTTTGTTCTTAGTGAAAATCCTTTGTGCCCTTCGTGGTTAATTTGGTTTTACACCACTTCAATATCTTTCAGATAACAGAAATCGCGCAAAACCTGCACCTGGTTCCCGTAGGCAATGATATAATGCTGTCCGGAAATTTTTTGCGCAAAGTCTTCCACGGGCATATCCAGGAAGATCTCCAGACTGGGCAGTTGCGGGGCCGGGTAGTCCCATCCAGCCTCCTCCCATGGTCTCAGCCGGCCCTCACCCGTACAGATGTGCATGGTATAACGGTCGCCGGCGTTTGAAAGGCGGACCAGGGTGAGCCTTCCGGTTTTCATCGTTGAAATGTTCAGAAGTCCGCCACTGATGTTCCCAAACGCGGCCGGTTTAACCTTTACCCGGCCTTCAACCACTTCGGACGGTACAAAATCAGGGACCCCGAGCAACACGCTTTTCTCAAAAAACTCATAAAACTCCAGGTATGCGGCGCACTGTCCGGTGAGGTGTTTAACCACAAGCTGGGTGACCGCCCCCATGGCATCATTTTCGGGGATTGTGCACAGCTTCATTTCGTCCGAAAGCAACATGAAGATCATGGCCGGGGGACAGCCCAACAGCTTTTTCATCCCGTCCACGTCTTTCAGGGAGATCGCGTCAAACCCGTTTTCCCGGGCAATCTTTTTGATGGCCAGGTAATAACCGATTCCTTTTTTCAGAAAGGGCTCATCGGCCGGTATCTCAAAATCCCACGCCTGTTTTATCCGCTCCAGCGTCTCCGCGATCTCAGCCTCCTGCACATCCTCGCTTCGCTGAAGCATTTCAAGCATCTCGAAAAACTCAACTTCCGTCCCGATCTTGTTCTTGAGGGACAAACCTTCATAAAGGGTATTGTAGAGCTTCATATCGCGATAACCCATCATCCCGACTTTGGTTTTCTTCAGCGATCTTTCTGCGGAAGCGGCCCTTGCAAAGCTGATGATCCGGTCAAGGGGAGAAGGTTTCCCGATCACGTTATACACATAGCTGAACCGGTAACCCAGGTCTTCAAAGACTTTACGCAGGGCTGTTGTCCCGGCCTGGGGCGCGGCAGTGACAACACGTCCGTTCTCCATATCGCCGGCGAGCCCCCAAAGGATCATGGGTTTATCTTTAAACTCGCTGGTCACGGAGATGACGGCATGAGAGGGGATCCACCCGGCCAGGCAGATGATCAGCACATCAAAGTCAGCCTTCTTCAGATCATCCAGCGCCCTTTTTACATCGGCGCCTTCCGGATCATCTGTGATTACCGGCGTCGTGACCACCTGCAATCCAAGAGACCGGATTTCTGTCAGCGCCGCCAAACACTTCGCGTCAATCAGCGCTTTGGGGGAATTGACCTCGCCAAATCCGGCGAATGCCACATGAATCCTGTTGTTACTCATTTTTGGTTTTTATTTTTTTATAATTGACTATAGACACAAAAAGCAAATAGCAAATACACAGAAGCGGAACGACAAAGGCAGTCCGGATGGAAGTCAGGTCGGCCACCATGCCCATCAATGGCGGGATGATTGCGCCACCCGCGATGGAAGAGACCATCAGCCCTGACAGTTCGTTGGTGTGTTCCGGCAAAGAATCGATCGTGATGGAAAAGATGAGCGGAAAAATGTTGGCAAATCCTAGTCCGGCAAGAAATATCCCGACCAGGGTAAACACAAACGAACCGCTAAATATCAGCATGATCCCGCCCAAAGCAATCAATGCCGTAATCAAAAGCAACCGTTTTGGTGCGACCCGGGCCAAAATGAATGACCCCAGGAATCTCCCGCCCAGGATCGGAAGGTAAAAAAGCGACCAACTGATCAGCAGTCCCATCTTCTCGACCGAAATCTGAAATTTATCCTTCAACAGGATAGGAATATGCGCGCTCATCGCGATCTCAACGCCGCAATAAACAAAAATACCGGCAACCATCAGCAGCACATACTTCTTTTTTAGCAGCGTCAGACAAGACCGGAACGTGGCATGATGGTCATCGGATGACTTCTTTTCGGTGATCTTGACCGAGTTCAGGCTGATGAAGTTGATCAGAACCAGCCCGGCGAACACCGGGAACAGGATACTCCAGTCGAGGCCGAAGGCACGAAGCATCACGACGGGCAGCAGAAACCCCATTGAAGATCCGATCGTGATCATGGATTGCGCAAAAGAAAGGTTTTTGGAATAGCGCCCTTCCTCCGAGATATCACGAATAATCGGGTTACCCGAAACCTGCAGGATTGACCCCCCTGCCCCCAAGAGCAGGATACTCGCCAGTATCCTGTAGAACTGACCGAACGAACTGCTGTCCACCACCATTTTTCCGTACATACCCGACAGGACAGGGATGATCAGTCCCGAGAGGGCGACGGTGAGTCCCAGGTTGAGCACGAACTTTTTCCCCTTTTTATCCTGCAGCAGCCCGACGGGCACGGAAAGCAGTCCATACATGATATAGGCCAGCAACGGGAGTAAGGAAGCCATTGTATTGGAGATTCCGAACGACTCCCTGGCCAGGCTCACCATGGGCCCTGCCGAGTCGATCAGTCCCATTGCCAGAAAGATCATGTACACCGGGATCGTTTTGATTTTGACCATCGCTTTTTTTTCCTAAAAGTAGTTCGGATATGCGTTGGGAAAAACGACTTATTTTCCCAATCGTGACACTCCATTTGCATGTATTGATCATTTTTAGTACTTTTCTGGTAGAAATTAAGAAAATCATGCAGCCGAAACTCGAAAAAGTGTTTACCAGTCATGCATCTTCCATCGCGGTGAAAAAGGAAATCACCCCTTATATGGATTACCCGCTCCATTACCATCCGGAATATGAAATTATCTACGTTGAAAAAAGCTATGGGATCCGGCTGATGGGAAACCACATTGGAAATTTCAGCGACGGGGACCTGATGTTTATCAGTCCGAACCTGCCCCACGTATGGAGAAATGACAACGATTTTTATAAGGGAAACCGTGCTCCCGGTGTGGTCGTTTACGTGGTCCATTTTCGCGAAGACGCGCTGAAGGAAGGTTTTTTTGACCTTCCCGAACTCACCCATATCAAGAAACTTTTCCAATCGGGCCAGCAAGGGATGCTGGTCGGAGAAACCGATCACAAAAAAATCAGGGATCTCATCAAAAACGTGTATGAGTCTTCCGGTTTTGACCGTCTTATTTATTTTTTGAAAGTACTGGATGCGCTTGCAAAAACCGAAGATTATGAACTGCTATCCAAACAAGGGTTCGCGAATTCGCTGAACAGCGCCGATTCGGAACGGATCAACCAGGTCATGAATTTCCTGATGGAGAACTACACCAGGGACATTCAACTGGATGAGGTTGCCGCCCTTGTGAACCTGAATAAATCCTCGTTTTGCAGGTATTTTAAATACCGGACGCATAAAACCTATTCGCAATTTCTCAACGAGATCAGGATTGCCCATGCCTGCAAATTGCTGGTAAACGGAGAAAAAACGGTTTCTCAAATATGCTATGAGACGGGCTATAACAACATTTCCCATTTCAACAGGCAGTTTAAGCTCATTACCGGATTAACAGCAAAAGAGTATGCCCGGGAATATCTCCGCGTTGATAAACAGCCGGAGTGACTGCTTGTTCCAGGGATGTGGAACTCTCTCTGTCGGCATTTGCCGGCAGGGCGAGATACCTATTTCTCTGTCTGTCGCACGAAGGGCCTGACAGCCAGAACACTTGAATCTGACGCAGTTAAGCAGTTGATTCTGAGCGTTGCTCATCAGGGAGAAGTCAAAAAAGCGTCCGTCTGCATTAAACGGGTTGATTTCGATGAGCTATCATGCTGAACCGTCATTCACAGCTCTGAGACACTTTCAAGCCAGCCAGCTTGGGTGGATGACACTGCCTCGCTGCTCATGGTTTTCGACACGGAGATGGACGTCGATTTCCTGCTGCATTTCTTCGACATGGGAAATGACGCCGACAATCCGCTTCTCTTTGCGCAGCGACTTCAACGTATCGAAAACAACATTCAGTGAATCTTTGTCCAGTGAGCCAAATCCCTCGTCGAGGAAAAAGAAGTTTTGGTTCGACTCGGTGATCTGTTGAATGTTGTCGGCCAGGGCCAAAGCCAGCGACAAGGCCGCCTGAAATGTCTGTCCGCCGGAAAGGGTTTTCACGCTGCGCACCTTGCCCCCGTTCATGAAATCGCGGACCTGAAAATTATTGTCGGACGTGATTTCCAGGCTCAGCTTTTGCCGGGTGAGCTGAAAAAAGCGGTCATTGGCAGCATTGCAGAGGTTCTGCAGATAGACCGACGAAATGTAGTTGACAAAACCGCTTGCCTTAAAAAGCGACTTCATCGTTCTAAGGTTCTCAGCCCTGAGTTCCAGTTGCTCCAGCTCCTTGCGCAGCAACGCCTGATTCTCCATATCCTTCTTCAGCTTTTTGAGCAATTCGCTGATCCTTCCCTGCTCCTGATTTTTACAGGTCACCTGTTCTTTCAACCCGTCGATTTCGGCAACCAGTTCCTGATGCGCTTCCGGGTCGTAAACCCGGTCTCCGCGTTCTTTCTCCAGTTGTTCCAGCAATGATTTGCTACGCAGAAGCTGATCGTTGAACAAGGCCACTTTTCGCTTCTCCGTCTCCGGCTCAAGCGGTTCTGCCAGCAATTGGGCCACCTCTTCGGATGATTGGAAGGATGATTTCTGCAGTTGGCTTTCGAACTGTTTTTGCAGGCCTTCGATCGTCAGTCGGTCCTGCTCCAGTTCCCGGCGGTTGGCTATCAGGCTTCCTGTCAGCCTGTTTTTTATAGTTGTAAGTTGGGCGAGCCGGTCTGATTCGTCCGTAAATTTTCGTTCGATCCGGGCATGATTCGCCAGCAGCTCAGCCTTTTCTCCTTCTATGGCGGCAGCAGATACATGGACATATTGCCCCGGATTCACGAGCTTAAGCTGGTCGCTGATGGTGCTGAACGTGGTTTGGCGGACCGTGAGGTCATTCCTTATCTTTTCCACTTCGGACTGGAACCGTTCCTTGTTTTTTTCTTCCTTCGCGATGCTTTCCGTCAGCTTATTCAGCGCCTCTTCGGCCTTTTTTATTTCAGCCTGCATACGGCCGGCCTCCTGAAATGCCCTCGTCAGTTCGGACTCCTCCCGGTAACGATCCCATACGAATTGCGCCGCGTGCGTTTTGGCCTTCTGCTGCCGTTCATTTTTTCGTGCCGTCAGGTCTTTTTGGTGACGGACGATGAACTGCCGCTGGGTGTCGAGCATGTTCAACTGCGTGGTAAGCGCTGCGATGCGTTCAATCTCCCTGTCGCAGGCCAGCCGTTCGTTTTCCAGCTTTGCCTGAGCCTCACCGATATCATCGGTCTTAAGCACCTCCGGATGGTGTACCGAGCCGCAGAGCGGACATGGTTTTCCTTCACCGAGCGCTCCGGCGTACACCTGAAGCTGTACCTTAACCCGGAGGTGCCCCTCCTGCTCGGCCAGCAACTTCAGTTTTTCCTTTATTTCTGCAGCTTTGTCCTGAAGATAACGGACGCAGTCCGCGTGGCCGGCTCCGGCGCTGAGTTTTTCAAATACGGGATCGGCGAGCAGCTTCATCAGATCCTCCCCGGCCGCCTTTTCGTCCTGGACTGATTTTTCAAGTTCCTGGCTGGCTTCAAGAAGTAGTCCGTCAAGACTCTTCTTTTCAACATGCCAGGCTTTTACCGTTGACAGGAGTGCCAGATCGGGAAGCTTGCCGCGGGCTTCTTTGATGAACTCTTCCAGTTGCTGCTTTTCGCGCTTTAAGGCTTCGAGTTTAACGGCGTTTTCTGTACAATACGCGACACCTTTTTTTAAGCGGTCTTCTTCCGCGGTAATTGCCAGTTCCAGCTCTTTCATCCGCAGCAGTTGATCGAGTTCTTCCGCCCGCTTCTTCAATTCATCCCGTTTTTCATACGCCGGCTTCAGTTCTTCCAGCAATTTGCTGAGCACGTTGATTTCTTCTTCTTCCTTTGTCAGGCTACTCTGGTCAAGGCGGATCTGCTTTTCGCGTTCTTCCATTCGCCCGATGCTGATCCGAAGTGAATCCGTCAAGTGTTTAAACTGAACCACACACTGCTCATACCGGCTGATCTTCTTCTCCAGTTTCAGAAAGCCCGGTTCCTGCTGCTGAAGCAGCCTGCAGTCCCGTTCGGCCCCGGCGATCCTGGCAGTCAGTTCCTTCAACTGCCGAAGCTCCTCCTCTCCTTTCCGCAAGACGGCAAGCCGCTGATCCTGTTCCTTTAACTCATCCTCCAGTTGTTTCAACTGAGCCGTATACACGTTCAACTGTTCCGGATCGACCGGTCCCAGTTGCTGCAACTGTCCGTCGATGTTTTGCTTTCCGGCATTGTTTTTCGCTTCCAGTGACGTGACCTTGTAGTAAAACTCGAACCGTCCAAGGTTGAAGAGTTCTTTCATCATTTGGGTGCGGTCACGGTCGCCCAGTTGGAGGAATTCCTGGAACTGCCCCTGCGGAATGATGATGGTGCGTTTGAAATTGTCGTAGCTTAATCCGACCGCGCGTTCGAGGGCTTCAGCTTCAATGGGAATCCAGTCGGGGCCGGCCTTTTTATACGCCAGACGTTCGAGTGGTTTTACGTCGCCAAAATTCTTGCTGTTCCGCCTTCCCTTGACGATTGCCCGGTATGCCGTCTGTTCCTTTCCGGTTTCGAAGATGAAATCGATGAGCAGTTCGGACGATTTCAGGTTCATCATGTTGTAGTAGCGGTTATCGCCCGAGAGGTTCAGCCGGTCGGTACGCCCGTAAACAGCAAAGGTAATGGCCTCCAGGACGGACGATTTTCCGCTGCCCACCGTGCCGAAAATGCCGAATAAACCGGCTCCTGTAAGCCTGGTAAAATCGATTGTCTGCTTCTCCTGATAAGAATAGAGGCCCTGTATCGTGAGTTGAATTGGAATCATTGTTCTTCTTCTGCCAGTATTTCGGTAAATAAATTCATCAGATCATCGCCCGGGTCCTGACCTTTTTCGTGCCTGAAATAGTCGCGGAAGAGCTCTTCCATGCTTCGGCTCAGGTCGATCTGCGGCGGTTCGCAACCAATGAGACCGGCTGCACCCGCCACTTCCGGGATGATGGTGACAATTCCGCGGTGGGCGGAACATAACTGCCTTCGTTCCATCGCAGTGAGGAAGGCTTCGGTGACCAGGGTCAGCTCGACCAACGCATCCTG
>CAZANK010000074.1:0-5946 GCA_964486235.1 uncultured Prolixibacteraceae bacterium
TTAGTTAAAGGTACACCGATATTTTCAATTCCTTTTTATAAAGGAATATGTTATTAAACAAGAGAATAGGTATAGGAAAGGATGTTTTTATGTTGTATCTTATTAAACTTTGCCTGCGCTGATGAAATTTCATTACTTTTACGCCGCTAAAATTTAAATCCATGAACAAGTTAAAATTCAACCGTCAAAGGGCTGGAATTTCAACTTTTCGTCGGTGGGGCAGACGGGGGTATTCCTTGTTTCAGGCATTGGGGAAAAAGGTACGGATTGGCGTGCTGGCCGTCGCGTATCTTTATGTGGCCGTGCCGGAAGAGGTCTATGCCCGGATTGACACGACGGATGTTGGAATGCAGGTTGATCTCGATGAGATTGAGGTCAGCGTCCGGCGGGCGCCTGTTGGTTATTCCCAGGTGGCACGGATGGTCACCGTGCTTGAGCGTGAGCAAATTGAGGCGGCGCCTGCCGCGAGTATTCAGGACCTTCTGGAGTATGTTTTGGGGGTTGACATACGACAAAGAGGCACTTACGGCGTTCAAGCCGACGTCTCCATCCGCGGAGGCTCTTCCGATCAGGCCCTTATTCTTCTCAACGGAATTAACCTTTCCGATCCGCAAACCGGCCATCATCATCTTAACCTGCCGGTCAGTTTAAAAAGCATCAAACGTATCGAAGTCTTACAGGGGCCTGCAGCCCGGGTTTACGGACCAAATGCATTTTCCGGGGCGGTCAACCTGATCACGGAAGCCGGCGGTCAACCGTCGCTCAATCTGGACATGACATTTGGGGAACACCACCTGAGCGACTTGACAGTGTCGGTCAATCCGGTGACAGGCGTTTTAAAAAGTTACCTGGCGATTAACCGCGCTGCTTCTGATGGTTACGTCGAAAATACCGATTTTGACACGTATCACCTTTTTTATCAGGGACAGGTTAAAACGACTCCAGGCGTGCTGGATGTGCAACTTGGCTATTCACAAAAAGCATTTGGGGCCAATAGCTTCTATACCCCTGAATATCCTGATCAGTTTGAAAAAGCAAAAACCACCTTCGTTTCGGTGAGGATGCAAACCGGGAAGGAGGTTCATTTCTCACCGGCCTTGTACTGGCGCCGGCATCAGGACCGTTTTGAGCTTTTCAGGGATGAGGCCCCGGGTTGGTATGCCGGGCATAACTATCACCTGACGGATGTGATGGGAATGAGCTTGAACAGTTGGTTCAGCAGTTCGTTCGGGAAAACAGCTTTTGGCGCTGAATTCAGATCGGAGAATATCTGGAGCAACAAACTCGGGGAAGGGATGGATCAGGAAATCAAGGTGCCAGGTGAACCGGGACAGTTTTTCACAAAGTCGCATTCCAGGACAACCATCTCCTGGTTTGCAGAACATACGGTCTTTCTGAACCGGTTTACCGCATCGGCCGGCGTCATGGTAAACTGGATCTCCGACCTTCATCTGGACTGGCAGATGTATCCGGGGATCGATCTGGGCTGCCAGGTCAGCGACCGGTTGAGGGCGTTTGCCGCCGTGAACAGCTCGTTGCGTATGCCAACCTTCACCGATTTGTATTACAGCGACCCCACGCGCAAGGGAGACCCCGCTTTGAAACCGGAAAAATCCACCACCTTTGAAGGCGGTTTTAAATACACCCTTCCCTTCCTGAAAAGTGAACTCGCCTGTTATCATCGCCTTGGGGAGGATATGATCGATTGGGTGAAAGAGCGTGAAGATGACCTTTGGGAAACACGCAACCTGACTAAAATCATCGCCGATGGTTTTGAAGCCACGTTGAACCTTGATTTGAACAAGGCCTTGCGAAGGAAAATGTTCTTGCGCCGGGTGGAAGCAAGTTATGCATTTTGTCATCTGGATCAGGGGGAAAGTGACTTCCTTTCCAACTATGCCCTGGACTATCTGAAACATAAACTGGTGATCGGCCTGTACCATCCGGTCACGAAGAAGCTTCATGCCTCCTGGATGTTCCGCTTTCAGGACCGTCAGGGAAGCTATGCCCGTTTTGACCAAACGGAATATGCAGGCGAACAGTCTTATGGACCCTTTTGGCTGACGGATGTGAAAGTGTATTACCAGTCAGGAAAGTGGCAGATGGGTCTTACGGCTGCCAATTTGTTTGACCGTTCGTATGTCGACCTGGGAAATGTGAACCAACCTGGCCGATGGTTGAGCGCGGGATTGAAATACCAGCTTCAGTTTTAAGAATTAAAGAAGGCTTCCCGTTGCGGAGGCCTTTTTTTGATTGGAAAATATTATCTTCGCCCCGGATCAATTAATTTTTTTCGGATGAAGGGTATTTTAGCCATATCAGGACAACCGGGGTTGTCAAAGCTGATCGCTGAAGCGAAGAATTGCATCATTGTGGAATCGCTGGTGACAGGGAAAAGGATGCCTGTTTACTCCACCTCAAAGGTCAGTTCACTGGCCGATATCGCGATCTTTACGGAAACGGGTGAAGTGACCTTAAAACAGGTCTTTAAACGTATATTTGAGAAAGAAAACGGGAATGAAGCCGCGGTGAACGATTCGGGTGCCGACCTGAAAGCGTATTTTGAACAGATTCTTCCCGATTATGACCGGAGCCGCGTGTATACATCCGATATGAAAAAGGTGGTCTTGTGGTATAACCTGCTTTTGAAAAAAGAGTTGCTGAATCTGGACGAAGAGGAACAGGAGACCGAAAACGCGGAAGAATAGTCCTTTTGAAATATCTTTCCGTCTTAAAAAAGATAACATGCTGATTGAACAAACTATCAAAGAAAATATTGCAAAGGCGGTGTCGGAAATCTATTCGGCTGAAATTCATCCTGAAACGGTACAAATACAGGCGACACGAAAGGATGTGGAAGGTGATCTGACGGTTGTTGTATTTCCTTTTTTACGTTTTTCACGGAAATCTCCGGAACAGACTGCCGGGGAATTGGGAGCTTACCTTTCAGAAAATGTGGAAGATATCGCTTCGTTTGAGGTGGTGAAAGGTTTTCTAAACCTGACCATTTCGCAAAAGTACTGGGTAAAACAGTTGCTCGAAGCCTGGAGCCGTGAGAAATATGGCTGCATACCTGCCGGAGAAAAGTCGCCGCTGATTATGATCGAATATTCTTCGCCCAATACCAACAAACCGTTGCACCTGGGGCATATCCGGAATAACCTGCTCGGTTATTCTCTGGCAGAAATCATGAAAGCAACCGGGAACCGGGTGGTAAAGACCAATATCGTGAATGACCGCGGAATCCATATCTGTAAATCGATGTACGCGTGGCTTCAATGGGGAAACGGGCAAACCCCGGAGGCGGCCGGAGCCAAGGGCGATCATTTTGTTGGCGACTTTTATGTCTTGTTTGACAAGCATTACAAGGAAGAAATCGATGAACTCCTTGAAAAAGGGTTAACCAGAGAGGAAGCGGAGCAGCAGGCTCCTTCCATGGTCGCCGCCCGGGAACTTCTCCGGAAATGGGAGGCGCGGGACCCGGAAACCATCGCTTTGTGGTCGAAGATGAACCAGTGGGTATACGAGGGTTTCGATGAAACGTACCGGGAGCTTGGCGTTGATTTTGATAAAATATATTATGAATCTGACACGTACCTGGTCGGGAAGGAGCAAGTGCTGAAAGGTCTGGAAACCGGCATCTTTTATCAAAAGGAGGACGGGTCAGTATGGGCCGACCTGTCGGATGAGGGACTGGATCAGAAGATCCTTCTCCGGAATGACGGGACTTCCGTTTACATGACCCAGGATATTGGTACGGCCAAGCTTCGTTTTGATGATTTCCCGATCGATAAGATGATATACGTCGTGGGTAATGAGCAAAACTATCATTTTCAGGTGCTGTCGGGTGTGCTCGATAAGCTTGGGTTTAAATGGGGGAGAGGACTTTTCCATTTTTCGTATGGGATGGTGGAATTGCCAAACGGTAAAATGAAATCGCGGGAAGGTACGGTGGTTGATGCCGACGATCTGATTGCCGAAATGATCGAGGTTGCCCGCAAGACTTCCGAAGAACTCGGAAAGCTGGAAGAATACACGGAAGAAGAAGCCCGGGAGACTTTTAAAACAATCGCATTGGGGGCGTTGAAATATTTTATTCTGAAAGTGGATCCAAGGAAGAACATGTTGTTCAACCCGGAGGAATCCATTGACTTTAACGGCAATACCGGGTCATTTATCCAGTATACGTATGCCCGCATCCGCTCGGTACTTCGCAAGGCGCAGGAACGGGGGATCCGGCCTGACTTGTCGGCTGGCGGGACTTTTTCCCTGACAGAAAAAGAATTGGAACTGATGAAGGGCATCACGCTTTTCCCGGCGGCCGTGAGAGAGGCGGGGGAGACTTACAGTCCGGCTTTGATTGCCAATTATATTTACAACCTGGTAAAGGCGTATAATCAGTTTTATCATGATCATTCCATACTGGCCGAGCCGGCAGAGACTGTCAGAAGCTTTCGGCTCATCATGTCCGAAACCGTTTCAAAAATTATCAGAACGGGAATGGGACTTCTGGGAATTCAGGTACCGGAAAGGATGTAATGGCTTTTTGATACTTACGTGGAAACCGCTTATTTTTATTTGTTTTAAAAACTCAATCGCATTTCGATATGTTTGAAAATCTCAATGAGAAACTGGAACGGTCGTTCAAATTACTGAAGGGGCAGGGACGGATCACTGAAATCAATGTTGCTGAAACGTTAAAGGAAGTCAGACGGGCATTGCTGGACGCTGACGTGAACTATAAAATAGCCAAGTCATTTACGGAAACCGTCAAGGAGAAAGCCCTGGGGCAGAATGTGCTGACATCGGTGAAGCCCGGCGAAATGATGGTGAAGACCGTTCATGATGAACTGGCTGTCCTGATGGGCGGGAAGTCGGTCGACGTGAACCTGCAGGGCAATCCGGCTGTGATCCTGATCGCCGGGCTTCAGGGGTCCGGAAAAACCACTTTTTCAGGGAAGCTGGCGAGCTACCTGAAAACGAAAAGAGGAAAAAATCCCCTGTTGGTCGCAGGCGATGTATACCGCCCCGCGGCGATTGAGCAGCTTAAGGTGCTTGGCACGCAAATCGGTGTTCCGGTATACACGGAAGAAGGTAACAAGGAACCCGTCAAAATAGCCAGGGCAGCAATTCAGTACGCGAAAACGGGAGGTTATAACCTGGTGATCATCGACACGGCCGGACGACTTGCCATCGACGAAGAAATGATGAACGAAATGACCGCCATTAAGCGTGCTGTTTCACCCCAGGAAATTCTTTTTGTTGTTGATTCCATGACCGGACAGGATGCGGTTAACACAGCCAGGGAGTTCAATGAACAGTTGGATTTTGACGGCGTTGTCCTGACCAAGCTGGATGGGGATACCCGTGGTGGCGCTGCCTTGTCGATCCGCTCGGTTGTGAACAAACCGATTAAATTTGTCAGCACCGGCGAAAAAATGGAGGCGCTCGATGTCTTTCACCCGGAGCGAATGGCCAACCGGATTCTGGGAATGGGCGATATCGTTTCGCTGGTGGAAAAGGCCCAGGAACAGTTTGATGTGGAGGAGGCCCGGAAACTGCAATCGAAGCTTGCCAAAAATCAATTTGGGTTCAGCGATTTTCTGAAGCAGATCCACCAGATTAAGAAAATGGGTAACCTGAAGGACCTGGCGGCGATGATCCCCGGGATGGGAAAGGCATTGAAGAATATTGACATTGACGACGACGCCTTTAAGCATATTGAGGCGATCATTTATTCCATGACACCCGAAGAACGCGAAAATCCGGGACTGTTAAACGGTGCCAGAAGGAAACGGATTGCCGACGGATCAGGAACGCATATCCAGGAAGTGAACCGGCTCATCAAGCAGTTTGACGAAACGCGTAAGATCATGCGAATGGTTTCGCAGGGGAAAAATTTAAACCGGATGATGGGAAATATGCCGGGAAGAAGATCGTAGTTGC
>CAZANK010000074.1:6046-8590 GCA_964486235.1 uncultured Prolixibacteraceae bacterium
TAATAGACGGTAAAAAAACGGCAGCCGCAATAAAGGCTGAAATCGCTGAGAAAGTCAGGGCGATCAAATCACAGGGCGGAAAGGTCCCCCATCTGGCGGCCGTGCTGGTTGGTCATGACGGTGGAAGTGAAACATACGTAGCCTACAAGATCAAAGATTGTGAGGAGGTAGGGTTTCGATCGACATTGGTCCGCTATGAAGATGACGTGACCGAAGAGGAGCTGTTGGCAAAAGTCGATGAACTGAACCGGGATGAAGATATTGACGGCTTTATCGTCCAGCTTCCGCTTCCTGCCCATATTTCGGAGCAGAAGGTGATTGAGGCCATTGACCCCGGCAAGGATGTAGACGGTTTTCATCCGGTGAACGTGGGTAAAATGGTGATTGGTTTGCCGTCGTTCGTTTCGGCGACCCCTGATGGTATCGTTGAACTGATCAGGCGGTACGGGATTGAAACGTCGGGGAAAAATTGTGTGGTGCTTGGAAGGAGCAACATTGTTGGTCGTCCGGTCAGCATCCTGCTGTCGCAGAAGGCACTGAACGCGACCGTCACAGTCGCGCACAGCCGGACGAAGAATCTGAAGGAACTTTGCGCGAACGCCGATATCATCATTGCGGCCATCGGATCACCGGAGTTTGTGAAGGCGGATATGGTGAAAGAAGGAGCTGTTGTGATCGACGTCGGTACTACCCGCGTGAAATCCGATCAGACCAGGTCGGGATGGAAACTGAAGGGCGATGTGGCATTCGGCGAGGTTGCGCCAAAGTGCTCGTTTATCACGCCGGTCCCGGGAGGAGTTGGCCCGATGACCCGTGTTTCGCTGTTAAAAAACACCCTGACGGCTGCAAAAAAATGGTCGATCGGGTAAGCAAAAAGAAAATCTGAGAAAGGAGCGCTTCCGGATTCGTTAATTTTGTACGATTTTGCGTACATTAGAGGATAAATTTAAATCTGCATGGGATGAAGAATTTGGTAACAATGATAAAGATCACTTTTGTGGTCGGTATGCTGATGGCAGAATCCTGCAGTACGGTGCCGCTTACAGGGCGAAGTCAGTTGAATTTATTGCCCGAGTCGTCGATGGTTGAAATGAGTTTAACCAGCTATCAGGATTTTTTGAAGGAGAGTAAACTGTCTGCCAACACGATTCAATCGCAGCAAATCAAGCGGGTGGGGGCAAGAGTGTCTGCTGCCGTGGAGACCTATCTAAAAAACAACGGCTTTGCAAGCTATATCGAGAATTTCAGATGGGAATTCAATTTAATTGAAAATGACGTGCCCAATGCCTGGTGTATGCCTGGAGGGAAAGTTGTTTTTTATACCGGGATTCTTCCGGTCACGCAAAATGATGCCGGTGTGGCGGTTGTGATGGGGCATGAGATCGCTCACGCCGTTGCCCGTCACGGAAACGAGCGGATGAGTCAGGCACTGATGATTGAGATGGGAGGCGTGGCCTTGGCTGAAGCCTTAAAGCAAAAGCCACAGCAGACCCAGATTTTGTTTTCCGCCGCATACGGCCTGGGAACCCAGGTTGGCGTCGCGTTACCTTTTTCACGCAAGCACGAATTCGAAGCTGACCAGATGGGGTTGATTTTCATGGCAATGGCCGGATATGATCCCCGGGAGGCGGTTGCTTTTTGGAAGAGAATGGCGGCCAAGGGAGGAGCAAGTATGCCCGAATTCCTGAGCACCCATCCGGTGGATACCAGAAGGATCGCGGAACTGGAGAAGCTGATGCCGCAGGCAATGCAGTATTACCAGGGACAGTAGGAGAATGGTATTGCTCATGGCGCGTTTGGCGCGGAAAGGCAGCTTACTAAAACGTCTCATTAACAACTTTTCCTTTTATTTGAAATAATTTTTTATTTTTGAGGAACTTAACTTTGCAATAACCTAAAACGAGCAAGATGGAAGGCATTGACAAGAATGAAGAATTAAACGAAGAAGTTGACAGCAAATTCAGGCAGGAAATTTTTTCCAAGGCGGTAAGAGCAGGGAAGCGGACTTATTTCTTCGACGTGAAAGCAACGCGGAACGATGAGTACTATCTGACGATCACCGAGAGCAAAAAGCGGTATGAGCAAGATGGTAAGTTCCATTTTGAAAAGCACAAGATTTTTCTGTACAAGGAGGATTTTGAAAAATTTATTGATGGGATCAATGAGGTTGTTGACTATATTGAGGAAAGACAACCGTTTGATGATCAAACCGGAACCGACCAGGATGATGCTTGCGAATCTGGGCTGTTAGCTGAACATGAATCGAATTCAGAAGAGGAAGTGCTGGCCAGGGATTATGTCAGTGTCGAGTTTGATGATCTGAATTTGTGACCATGCGGCGAAGAGATGCATGGTCAGAATCCCGCGATCATGCCGAACGCGATAAAGGACCTGTGAGTGACGATGTTCGTTATCCGTGATCGATCATCATTGGTAAGCGTTTTTTTTACGGCGTTCGGCATGAAGGATTTTTCATCGCCACGATCTGTTTTTAATCCAGTCTACTACAAACTTTGCATTCTCGAAGGGTGAATCGGGAAGAAA
>CAZANK010000074.1:8690-10226 GCA_964486235.1 uncultured Prolixibacteraceae bacterium
GGCGATTTTTTTGACCGAGGGCATGAACATTTCCAGGTACATTTCTTCCGGTATCAGGTTGGCATGGGTTTCAAAAAGCTGGAAGACATCAATACCATGGTCAATTTGTCCGCATGCGTAATGAATTGACATTTCCGTCAAGGCCTCGATCAGTTTTTGCGCTTCGCACCTGTTTTGGAACAAAAAGCGTGTGGCCTCAGGAAAGCCGGGATTGGAACTGATTCCCTGGATCATGTAACATAAGGTGGTCAGGGGAGCCCCGCAGAACCCGATCAGCGGAAGATGATCCGGACGGGTGCGGATAATCTCATCGATCGTCCGGTAAATGTATTCCAGTTTTTCAGGATTTAGCTTCAAGCGGTCGGCCGGTTGATTGATCCCTTTCAGCGGATTTTTGAAGACCGGTCCCCGGTCGGTGAATACGGCTTCTATTCCCATCGCTTCAGGGATGACCAGGATATCAGAAAACAGGATGGCTGCATCAACCCCCAGGTCCCCGACGGGCATCAGGGTAACCCGGGCTGCCAGTGCAGGATCGTGCATCAGTTCCCGGAACGAATACTGTTCTTTTAGTTTGCGATAGTTCGGAAGAACCCTCCCTGCCTGTCGCATAAACCATACCGGAGGTCTGTTCCCCGGTTTTCCTTTCATGGTGTCCAGTAAGATTGACGGCATCATCAGCGTGAAATTGGTAAATTGTTAATACTTAGTCGTAAGTCATAAGTCGTAAGTCATGAAGCTATTAGCCGGCAGCTTCTTACTGCTTGCAACCGGCTGCAGGAAGCCTGATTCATTTAGTCACGCAACCCCATGCTCCATACCCATGCTCCATACCCATGCGCCATGCCCTGTGCTCCATGCGCTATGCTAACCCGGCCATGATCTGATCATTTGCCTCGATGAACCGGTCAAGATCATCGTCGCGATGGGCGTCCGAGACAAACAGGCATTCAAACGGCGAAGGAGCCAGGTAGATGCCATGCTCCAGTGATTTCCGGAAATAATGACCATAACGGACTGTGTCGGATTTCATGGCGTGGTCAAAGTTTTCCACTTTTTCCTGTTCCGTGAAGAACAAGGTCATCATCGATCCGATCCTGTTGATCACCCCGGGGATGCCATGTTTTGAAAGAGCGGTTTTTAAGCCTTCTTCAAGCCGGGCTGCCTTGTTTTCGAGGGTGGCATAAATATCGGGGTTATTTTTCAGGATCCGGAGCATCGCGGTTCCGGCGGCCATGGCCAACGGATTTCCCGACAAGGTACCGGCCTGGTAAACGGGCCCTTCCGGAGCCAGCATGTTCATCAGGTCGGCGCGACCCCCATAAGCGCCAACCGGAAGTCCTCCGCCAATAATCTTGCCCAGGGTCGTGAGGTCAGGTTTAATTTTAAAACGCTCCTGTGCCCCTCCGGTGGAGAGGCGGAACCCGGTGATGACTTCGTCAAAAATCAACAGCGCTCCGTGCGAGTGGGTAAGTTTACGTAATCCTTCAAGAAAACCGGGGGCCGGAAGCACCACCCCCATGTTCCCGGCGACTG
>CAZANK010000074.1:10236-10752 GCA_964486235.1 uncultured Prolixibacteraceae bacterium
CTTCCAGAATGACCGCGGCGATTTCACTTCCCTTTTCCTGAAACAGCTTCCGGACCGAGTCCAGGTTGTTGTATTCGGCGATCAGCGTATCCCGGGCCGAAGCTCTTGTCACGCCGGGACTGTCGGGCAATCCGAGGGTAAGCGCCCCTGAGCCGGCTTTGATCAGGAAGCTGTCGGCATGACCATGGTAACAGCCGGCAAACTTGACAACCAGATCGCGTTTGGTATACCCTCTTGCGAGCCGCAAAGCGCTCATGGTGGCTTCTGTGCCGGAGTTAACCATGCGCACTTTTTCGACCGACGGAACCATGGACGTGATGAGTTCGGCCATTTCTGTTTCGAGTAGCGTCGGGGCGCCGTAGCTGGTGCCTTTTTCCGCGGCTTTTTGTACCGCTTCGACAATCTCGGCACGGGCGTGTCCGAGGATCAATGGTCCCCAGGAGGCGACAAAATCCACATACTCGTTTCCATCGATATCCCGGATCCTGCATCCTTTGACGCTTTGAATGAATACCG
>CAZANK010000075.1:0-10737 GCA_964486235.1 uncultured Prolixibacteraceae bacterium
AGCGACTTACTTTACGGCAATATGTCCGGGTCAATGGGTGAGATTTCGGCCATGTTCCTGCTCCTGGGTTTCGGATACCTGCTCTGGAAGAAAGTGATTACCTGGCATATTCCGGTGCTTGTGCTCGGGACGGTCTTCGTGTTCCAGGGCATTCTTTGGATGGTGGATCCAGAACGGTTCATCGAGCCGGTCTTTCATCTGCTGACAGGCGGGGCCATGCTTGGGGCGATCTACATGGCCACCGATATGGTCACGTCACCGATGTCGCACCGGGGACAACTGCTCTTTGGCGTCGGGATTGGGATCATCACCGTCCTGATCCGGAATTTCGGAGCGTACCCGGAAGGCATCTCTTTTGCGATCCTGATCATGAATGCGTTTACCCCGCTGATCAATGTTTATGTGAAACCCAAACGGTTTGGAGGGAAAAGCAATGGCTGAGAAAAAATCGACTTTTCTGAATATGGTGGCTGCATTGTTTTTGGTCACGTTCCTTTCTGCATTTGTTCTCGGATTTGTAAGGGATATGACTTTTGACGCCATCGAATCGTCAAAAATGAAAGCGCAGCATGAAGCGATAAAAAACATCTTGCCCGAATTCACTGGGCTGGGAAAAGTGATCAAGGCGGTTCCGAAGGAAGGGGGCGACAGCCTGGCGTTTTTTCCGGCCTACAATGCCTCTCATGAACTGGTTGGTATCGCGGTAAAGACCTGGTCGAAAAACGGGTTTGGAGGCGCAATTCAGATCATGGCGGGATTCCGTGCCGACGGGACGATCACCGGTTATCAGGTGCTGGAACACAAGGAGACTCCAGGATTAGGTTCCAAAATGAGTTCCTGGTTCAATGATCCTGAAAAACCGGGACAGAACATTATCGGGAAGAATCCAGAAAAGGTCAGGTTTGCCGTCAAAAAAGACGGCGGCGATATTGATGCGGTCACCGCGTCGACCATTACCTCGCGCGCATTCCTTGAAGCTGTGCGAAGAGCTTATGAAACTTATAAGGAAGGCGGCAATGGGATCAGCGTGGAAAGGATAACTTCTCAAACGATAAATTCAGAAGGAGGTAGCGAAAAATGAACCAATGGAATAATTTTACGAAAGGATTGATCCGGGAAAACCCGACTTTTGTGCTGGTCCTTGGAATGTGTCCGACACTGGGTGTTTCCTCATCAGCAATAAACGGGCTGGGCATGGGTTTGGCGACCACCTTCGTGCTGGTCATGTCCAACCTGGCCATATCCCTGGTAAAAAGCGGGATTCCCGACAAAGTGCGGATTCCCGGCTATATTGTCATCATTGCCGCCTTTGTGACTGTCGTTGAACTCTGTATGCAGGCCTACACGCCCGGTCTTTTCAAAAGCCTTGGCATCTTCATTCCCCTGATTGTTGTAAACTGCATCGTCTTGGGACGGGCGGAAGCATTTGCCTCGAAAAACGGCGCTTTTTCGTCGATGATCGACGGACTGGGCATGGGACTCGGGTTTTCCATGTCTTTAACCGTGCTCGGCTCCGTCAGGGAATTTCTGGGGAGCGGTAAAATTTTCGGTCTGACGGTTTATCCTGAAGATTACGGGATGTTGCTTTTCATTCTTGCGCCAGGCGCTTTTCTGGTGCTGGGGTTTTTGATGGCCATCGTCAATAAAATCAACAAAGTCTATTAATCACATGGAATATATTCTCATTATCATATCGGCTGTATTTGTCAACAATATTGTGTTGACACAGTTTTTAGGCATTTGCCCTCTTCTGGGCGTGTCAAAAAAGATCCCGACGGCCCTGGGAATGGCTGGCGCGGTCATGTTTGTCATGGTTCTGGCGACAATAGTCACCTACCTCGTCCAGGTTTATGTTCTTGTTCCGTTCAACATTGGGTATCTGCAGACCATTTCATTTATCTTGATTATTGCCGCGCTTGTTCAGCTTGTCGAAATTATCCTGAAAAAGGTGAGTCCCGCGCTTTATCAGGCGCTCGGCGTTTTTCTTCCGTTGATTACCACCAACTGCGCCATTCTGGGAGTCGCCATTCTGACCATCCAGCGGGAGTTCAACCTGATGGAAAGCGTCGTTTTTGCACTGAGCAACTCGGTTGGCTTCGGTCTGGCATTGTTTCTCTTTGCCGGGATACGGGAACATCTGGACCTGATGAATGTGCCCAAGGTATTAAAAGGAAATCCGATCGCCCTGATCGTGGCCGGGATCCTGGCCATGGCCTTCATGGGATTCAGCGGAATGGTGTGAAAGGGGCACGGAAAAGGGAGACCGGAAACCCCCAATAGCTGTGAGTCGTGAGTAACGTGGTAACCATTCGACTATGTAATCCTTGTTCTCTGCTTTGCCCTATACTCTATACTCTGTGCTCCATGCTTTATGATCTCCTTCAGGGTATCGATCCATAAGGGATGGTCGTTCAGGCTTTCAACGAGCTGTACCCTTTCTCCCCCGTGTTTTTCAAAGAGATTCTGGTATTCAATGCCAATCTCCACGGTTGTCTCCAGGCAATCGGCCACAAAGGCAGGTGCAACCACCAGGACGCGCTTATGGCCTTCCTTTGCCAGTTTGACCAGCGTAGCGTCGGTAAAAGGTTCAAGCCAGTTTTTATTGAGACGCGACTGAAAAGCCACCGAATAACGTTCCTTGCTCAGGTTCAGTGCCCCCGCAAGCAATCGTGTTGTTTCATAACAGGCGGCCCGGTAACAAAACCGGCCGTGGGCAGGCAAGGCCAGTTCACAGGAACATTCGCCGGGATTGACCCGCGGATGGACCTTCCTGATCTGCCGCACGGGGAGCCCGTGATACGAAAAAATCAGATGATCCCAGGTCTCCGGTTGATGTTCTTTGATTCGTTCCGAAAAAGCCCTGATAAACAAGGGATGGTCGTAGAACTGATTGATCATCGTGAGTTCCGGGATTACCTCCCAGCCGGAGATTTCCCGGAAAACAAATTGCGCCACGGTGCCTGTCGTCGAAGAGGCATATTGCGGGAAAACAGGGATGACCATGAGTCTTCCAAACCCGCTGTCGCGTATCTGACGAAGTACTTTCCTTAACGAAGGATTCTCATAGCGCATGGCCACCAGGACTTCAAATTCTTCACCCAGGGCTTCCTGAAGCCTGCTTCGGTTCTTCTCTGCATTGACCGTAAGCGGCGAACCATCGGGCGTCCAGAGCATCTGATACAATTTGGCGGATTTCGGCGCCCGGAAAGGGACAATAATCAGATTCACCAGCAGTTTTTGCAGGACAAGGGGCAAATCAATGACCCGCCTGTCATTCAGGAACTTGAATAAGTACCGGCACACCGCCGGGACCGTGGGCTCATCCGGTGTCCCGACATTGACCAGCAAGACGGCTGTCCGATTTGAGTTGTTTATCATTGTAAATTGCAAATTGTTAATTGTTAATTACTGACAGTCAGATCGTGTTGACCGTTTGGCGGTTTCCTGATTCTCCCGCCGGATTTTTAATTCCTTGGGTCTCCGTCTGCTGCTCATGACCCGTCACCGGTTACGAGATCAGCAACCTCCCTACCCTGCCTGACCCGGTCGGCCATGCCGATGCCGTCGCGAATATTTCCAGCGAGGATCAGTCCCGGGAACATCCGTTCGAGTGCCGTAATCGCGCTGAGTTTTTCCTCTGATTCCAGGCCATATTGCGGAATAGCATGTTGATAACGATTGATAACAAACAAATCAGGGTCCCACTTTGTTAAGCGAAACATCGGTTTTATCTCATCGGAAACAATTTTTACGATCTCATCATCGTTTAAGTTGACCATTTCCGGTTTTCGGACGCCGCCCAGGAACGTCGAGATCAGCGCGCCGCCGGAAGGCGCCCTTCCCGAAAGGAAGGAAGACAGGAAAAGGGCTCCAAGTATCTGCCGGTTTTCACAGAACGGGACTAATCCTCCAAAAGCTTTCAGTTCCACTCCTTCCCATTTTTTAAATCCGACCGACACCTGCACGACCCGGGCATAATTCAACCGCTCAATTTTTGCGCAAGTGTTTGCAGGTAAGAATTCAAATATCTTTTTCAGGGCGTAAGCACCCACCGTAGAAATAACCTGGTCAACATGATGAATTTCTCCACGGCAACTGATCTCGTATCCTGCTTGTGCCGGCTGCACCTTAAGCCCTCCGGCATTTAGGTGAATACAATCGGTCCCGGTTTTTGTCACCAGCGCCCGGATGAGATTCGACAATCCTCCTTTCACGGAAAAGACCTCACGGGTCGCCTTTTTCTCCCGTTCCGTCTTGGGTTCCCTGGCTTTTTTGATGGACCCGCCAATAAAGCTGCCGTATTTTTGTTCCAGGCGATACAATTTCGGAAGCGCGTACCGGGGCACCAACTGTTCCGGGTCACCGGCGTAGATACCTAATACAAAGGGGTCTACGGCATATTGTAAAAAGCTCTCCCCCATCCTCCTTCTTACCAGGTTCGCCAGGGTCTCATTCGGATCGCTTCCCGGTTTTCGGAAAGGTTCTCCCAGCAGGCGCAGTTTATCAGTCAGCGTGAATAAAGGAGTGGTCATTCCCCCTGTCAGTCCTGAAGGCAAGTCGTGCCAGCGCCCGTTTTTCCATATCCACCGGTATTTAGCCGTTTTATCAGCCACTTCGAGCGTGCATAGATCGCTTAACTCTTCGAGCAGTTCAACGACCTCGGGCGTGCCAAGCACCCCCGTACTCGGTCCGTTTTCATAGATAAACCCGTCATGGCTCACCGACTGGATCACCCCTCCCGGCCTGCCTGATTGCTCGAACACCGTCACGTCAACACCCTTCTTTTTCAGATAATAGGCCGTCGTTAATCCGGTAAGTCCGGCTCCGATCACCGCAATATTCATCGTTTCGGAATGGTTAAAATGGTTAAAATGGTTATATGGTCCCCGGTTTCCTGTCTCCTGTCTCCGGTCTCCGGTCTCCTGTATTCTGACTCACGACTTACTACTTTTTTCCTTCTGTCTTGAGTCTCTCATACCGATTTCGAGTATTTCCTGCCCAGGTCCCCGATATGAATATCAAAGACTGCGGCAATATTTCTCAAAAAGAAACGTCCCACATCAAAGATTGTCAGATCATGATCCGTATATTCGAGCAGTTTGTCGTTGCGAAACGGCTCCAGTTTTTCATTGGTGAAACGGAGCAGAGCCTTCAACTCCGGGGGATTCATGCCAAACCGGCCTGCAACCTGTTCCCAGGACAGGTACTGGTTGCACATGATTTCATTGATGATTTCACGAATCATCTTTTCGATATCGGACAACACATATCCCTTTTCGATTTTAACCTGTCCTTGCTGCACGGACCGGATATACGCACTCACCGTCCGGACATTTTGGGCATAGACGCTTTCGAGCTGGCTGATCCCGGTCACGCCGAATGCGTAAACCTGTCCGGTCGTTTCCCGCGTACAGTAACCCTGGAAGTTGCGATGAAGGGTCCGGTTTTTCAGCGCCTTTGCCAGGTCATCGTCAGGCAGCGCGTAATGATCCAGTCCGACAGGTACATAACCGGCCTCTTTCATTTGCGTCCAGGCATTCTCAAACATCTTCACCTTTTCATCGGGCGAAGGCAGCCCTAAACGTTCCAACTTTTTCTGTGCCTTTTTTACCCACGGGACATGGGCGTAGGAAAAAGTAACCAGACGGTCAGGTGCAATTTTGATGGCCCGGTCAATGGTTTCGGTGAAGGAAGCGGGTGATTGAAAAGGCAATCCATAAATGAAGTCCAGGTTCACCGATAAACCGGGGTGTGAACGGACCATCGCGCAAAGCTCTGCTATGGGAATGGCGGGCGCTTCGCGCCTGACGGCATTCAAAACGCCTTCCCTGAAGTCCTGGACGCCCAGGCTGATCCTGTTAAAACCATACACGGCCAATTTTTCAATATACTGCCCGTCCAGATGGGCGGGATTGCATTCGACAGCGATCTCCGGGTGATCGATCAACTGAAATTCCGATTTCAGAAGATCCATGATTTCACCAATATACTCCGGGGGCAGCACGTTGGGTGTTCCCCCGCCCCAATGGATCTGCGATACTTTTCTGTTGCGGTCCAGCAGCGGGATGATCATCCTGAACTCTTTCTTCAATGCCTGCACGTAGTCACGCATCAGTTCCTGATCCTTCGTGATATGCGTGTTGCAGCCGCAATACAGGCAAAGCTGCGCACAAAAGGGGATATGAATGTAGATCGAAATGTTGGCGGGCTCTTCGCAGTTGGATTGTCCGACGGCGTTCAGGTAGTCGGCCGTACCAAAGCCGGCGTCAAAAAAGTTGGCCGGCGGATAACTGGTGTAACGCGGGACCGGTACATTGTATTTTTCAATCAGTTCAAAAGGTATCTTCATCCGGGTTTCCAATTTCGTTTCTCGTCCAAAGATACGACGTTCATTGACCTTTTTTTCATTGACCATTGACTATTTAAATGAAAATCGTCGATAGCAAATAGTAAATGATTAGATAGTAAATGATTAAATGGTAAATGGCTTCTGGTTTTCAAAGTCCGGGTCCGGGCAGCCATAAGTCAGATAATTCGGCGACTGGTATGCCGGCAGCAGGGACTGGATCTGCTTGTGAAACACCCGGTAGTTCCGGTTGAACTGTCCGCCGTTCCATACCCTTTTCAACGCACCTGTAAAGGCTCCGTTAAACGTGCCGTCGTAAGAATACTGATTGTCCTGGCAGCCTGAGATCAGGATCATACTGGCCCGGATATCCGTGGCCGAGACCTTCTTTTGTTTCTGCAGGAGGTGGTCGTAAAATTCACGGTTGCTGCAATAGGTGGACAGTGCATGCTGGCTGTCCATAAACCGCGGCGTAAAGTCGCTGAAAACAACCATATTATTGGTCGCTTCCTTCACAATGGTCCCGCTGTGGCAACTGTCGGATGTCACCAGTATCCTCACCCCTTTTGGGAATCCCATCCACAGTTCATTCAATTCATCGTCAAGCAACTCGCCATCGAACAGGCACCAGGTTTCGTCCTGTCCGTCGGGCTCATCACCGTTCAGGTCGGGCAGTTGTCCGCCGTGTCCCGAATAGGAAATATAAAAGATATCGCCCGGCTTCAGGCTGTCTGCGGCCTGGCTGATCGCGTTTTTTACATTTTCACGGGTAGCATGGTCTCGTAATAACAAAGATGTCTCAAACTCTTGGGCGGCCGCAATGCGTTCCATATCGGAGGCATCATTTTCGCAGGCATTCAACTGACCGTCCCAGCCATGATAATGACCGGGGTCAACAACGTTTAGTCCGATGTGTAAAGAAATTCCTCTGGCCATCGTTAAAAAGTTTAATAAATCTGTCTATCAGGCAATTTACAAAAAAAACTCTTTGGTGAAGCCAAAGAGTTTTTTGTTTTTCACGTCCTTTGCACAATTTTTGCTGTTTTCCGGTTTTGGGTCACCCGACTCCGGCATTGGCTCCCGCCCGGACTTATCAGCGATCATTACATGGTCTTGCAGCTTGGTGTCTTGTCGCTATTCTATTTTCCTGATCTTAATACTCCGGAAATGCACCTCATTTCCATGGTCCTGAAGCAGGATGTGACCGGATTGCCAGGCACCGAAACCTTCCCACTGCACATACTTACTTCGTGCCACCAACGCGTAGAAGGCCTGGGTTCCGCGTTCGTATTCCAGTACTTTCCTGTTGTTCAGCCAATGTTCCACGTACGCGCCTTTAAAACCGGAAGCTTCCAGGCTGTTCCCCTTCAGCCATTCTTCATGACGGGTTCCGCAAACGACAATGCGGGCCTGGTTCCACTCACCTGGCTTTTTGACGATTTTGTTCGGATGAGAAGGGATCAGGTCATAAAGTGAAGCCATCGTCCGGTTGTTGGCGGCTCCTAATTTGGCATCAGGATGTTTGGCGTCGTCCAGGATTTGATATTCAAGTCCGATAGCCGACTGATCCGTACCGTATTTTTCAGTGATGAAATATTTAATCCCGCTGTTGGCGCCTTCCGTGATCATGAAGTCCAGCTTCAGCTCGAACGTCGAGTATTCATCCATAGTCACGATATCGCCTCCGTTACCGGCTTCCGCACCGCCGGCTGCCTCAACGATCAGCTCTCCGTTTTTGACCGCCCAGCCTTTGGAAGGGAAAGCATCTTTCCCGGCGCCCCGCCAGCCATTGGTTGTTTTGCCGTCAAAAAGGAGTTTCCATCCCTGGGCCCGTTCCTGGGGAGACAGATTATTCGGAACCAGGTTAATTACCGGGATATCGGTCCAGGGGCTCTGTTTCAGGTTTTCCGTCTGGATGCGGATGTTCTTCCAGCGGATCTGGTGACCTTCATCCGAAGCATTCCGAATTCCGTGAACCTGCAGGGCGATAAATCCCTCGGCAGTCATGTCGTCGATCAGGTCGGCGCAGGGAATCCCGTTCACCCAGGTCCGGATCGAGTTTCCGATGGCCTCAATGCGGTAATGATTCCATTCGCCTTTTTTGAAAGCGGTTCTTCCCAGCGGATTGATATCCAGGGGGTACAGCCATCCCCTGCGCCCTTCGTCGTAGATGCCCCCGCTCCAGGCCCGGTCGGCCGGATCGACCTCGCATTGATAGCCATGTACCCTGCCATTGTTATAGTCGGGTTTACTCAGGCTCCGGAACTGGATCCCTGAGTTCATCCGGTTATCGACCAGCAACTCAAGCTCTAAAATAAAGTCGCCGTATGTTTTCTCGGTGGCCATGAACGAATTAGGCGTGTTTGCCACCGTGGTGCCGACAATCTCTCCGTTCACCACTTCATAGTTGGCTTTGCCATTCAACTGCTTCCACCCGGTAAAGTCTTTCCCGTTGAAAAGGTCTACCCACCCGCATTCATCGCTGGCGAACAAACATGAACCGGTCAACATTAAAAAAATAAACGAAACATTCTTCATGTTTTTAATGGATTTAAGTGCGTGATAAAAGTTAAACTAATTTCTTTACAGCCCCCGAATTTAGTGATTTCTTTTTGTTGAAGAATACGATTCTGTTCCAAAATTCGGAAATTTTGACATTTGCCTTTGACTAATAGATTTGCGGCACAAATGTCTGGGATGAAATGGGTGGTCGCATATAGCCTTTATCGTCTTTCCGTTCCGGAAGCACAATTATTTCCTGCTCCAGTTCCAGATACGGGATCATACTTAACAGATGACTGATACAATTCAGGCGCGCCCTTTTTTTGTCGTCGGCAGGTACCACGTACCAGGGAGAATGCCTGGTATCGGTGTACCGGAACATCTCATCTTTGGCACGGCTGTATTCGACCCACCGCTCACGTGATTCCAGGTCCATAGGACTTAGTTTCCAGTGTTTTAACGGATCATTGATCCTGGATTGGAACCGGTGTTCCTGTTCTTCATCCGAGACCGAGAACCAGTATTTGATCAGGATGATCCCCGAGCGTATCAGCATCCGTTCAAACTCCGGACAGGTGCGCATAAATTCCTCATATTCCCCATCGGTGCAAAACCCCATTACCCGTTCCACCCCTGCCCGGTTATACCAGCTCCGGTCGAACAGCACCATTTCGCCACCCGCCGGCAAGTGGGTCACATAACGTTGAAAATACCACTGCGTCTTTTCCCGTTCCGTCGGCGTTCCCAGGGCAACCACCCTGCATATTCTCGGATTCAGGGGTTGGGTAATGGTTTTAATGACGCCACCTTTCCCTGCCGCGTCGCGGCCTTCAAACACGACGACTACCTTTAGTTTTTCATGTTTGATCCAGTCCTGGAGTTTCACCAGTTCGATCTGAAGTTTCTCAAGTTCCGTGTTGAAAACTTTGTCTGTGATCCGCCGCGGGTCTTTTTCTTTTGGTTCTACATTTTGAATACTCACTGTATGATCCATAGGGGTAAAAGTTTATGTTTCCTCCTCTTCATACGACATTTATGAGACAGGGTTAAATTTTATGCTTCTTTTATCCCTGATTTTTAAAAACAGCGGCAAATAAATCAGGATGGCCACGATGGAAAAGAGCAGTCCGCCCATGGCGCCTGCGGCGAAGGCGAACCAGAACACTTCTTTCTGGCCCGACCACACGAAAGGCACCAGCCCCAGCACCGTCGAAATAATGGTCAGAAACACCGGGATGATCTTCTGGTTAAAGGCTTTCAGGTAAATCTTTAAACTGTCTTTCTTCCCCTTGCCCCGGCAAAAATGATTGTAGTCATTGATGATATATAAACCGGCATTCACGGCAATTCCCGACAAAAGGACGAACGAGGCGAAGCCTCCCTGGTCGAAGTTAAAACCGAACAGGTAAAAGGTCAGGAAAACCCCGGTAAACGACACCGGGACCATCAGGATGACGGCAAACGGCTGGCGCAGTGATTCCAGCAGGATCGAACAGATAAAATAGATGATCACGATCACCAGGATAATCAGGAAATACTGCTTTTTATCGGTCCGGTCCCATCCCCACTGCCAGGCAGACTGTTTTACAGAATACCCCAGGGGCAGGATCTGTGCCAGCTCTTTCTCATGCCGCTCGCGCACGATCTTCGACAGCGGTTCGGGCCCCACGAAGTCATAGGCCACCACCAACCGGTACTGCTGGTTGGTCTTGTGGATCTCGTTCCCGGATTTCTGTTTGACGATCTGTCCGAAGTTGGAAAGCTTCAGTTGTTTTTCACCAATAGCAACAGGACGGTTATTTAAATCCCATACGTGAGTCCAGTTTAAAAACACATTTAATTTAAAGCTCGCATCGCTGGCATATTTAACCTGAGAACACCCTTCGAAT
>CAZANK010000076.1:0-10704 GCA_964486235.1 uncultured Prolixibacteraceae bacterium
TAAGATTACCACGGAAACAGACTTGTTACGGCTCTTGTCGAACACGCCACTTCAGGTCGAAATCGATTTTCTGAAAATTAAGAATCACCAGCACCGGCACACCCCGGCCGAACACATGAAAGCGTTTTACAAAACATTCGATCAGATCAGGCATAAGAAGTACGACGGAATGATCATCACGGGTGCGCCGGTCGAGCATCTGCCATTTGAAGAAGTAACCTATTGGGAAGAGATGAAAAAGATCATGGACTGGTCGGTCACGCACGCCACGTCCACGCTGTTTATCTGTTGGGCCTCGCAGGCAGGTTTATACCATTTTTACGGGATCCCGAAATATCCGCTTGAGAAAAAGATTTCGGGCATATTCAAGCATACGATCTCAGATAACAAGCTGCCAATCTTCAGAGGGTTTGACGATGAATACCACGTCCCGCATTCACGATACACGGAAATAAAGGCTGAAGATATTGTCAAGGTTCCGGAACTGGAGATTATTTCGTTCTCGGAGGAATCGGGCGTCAATATGGTACTGGCAAAGAATGGAAGACAATTCTTTATCACAGGTCATCATGAGTATTCCAAGGAAACACTCGATACCGAATACAGACGGGATCTGGCTAAAAAACTGCCAATAGAGGTTCCCAGAAACTATTACCCGGACAATAACCCGGCAAACCCTCCGGTCATGAAATGGCGATCAGCGGCAAATCTTCTGTTTTCCAACTGGTTAAATTACTATGTCTACCAAGAAACCCCTTATAATTTGGATGAGATATCCTGAAATGAAGAACGGAAACCGGAGACGGGAGACCGGGAGATTAACGGTAAACGATTGCAGATTAATGAAGTTCCTGCGAGTGCTGAAGGCTGACAGTTCATCGCTAACTGCTAATGGCTAACAGCTAAGCTCACAGCTTATGTTTCATATTCCTTTCAATCACCTGGATCAGGTCGACAGGTTTAAAAGGTTTTCCAAGGTAATCATCCATCCCCCAGTTATAAAAGTTCCGGATATCCTCTTCATAGATGGTCGCCGTCATGGCGATAACCGGGATGGGATGAATCGCTTTCCGCTCTGCCTCGATCTTCCGGATTTCACGGGTAGCTTCCAGTCCGTCCATCCCAGGCATGTGAACATCCATTAAGATCAGGTCAAAGGAATGGCGCAAAAACATTTCCACCGCCTCGCGTCCGTTTACTGCCAACTGTACCCGATGACCAAGCTTCGCGATGTTGATCGTCGAGACTTTCTGATTAATGACATTATCCTCGGCAAGCAGGATGTTCAACGGTCTGGTTTTATACTCGTTTTGTGTTTCTTCGTTAACGATCGGCTCGGAAGTTGCCCGCTCCAACGACACTGTGAACCAAAAGCGGGAACCTTCCCCTTCTGTACTTTCAACACCAATATCGCCGCCCATCATTTTAACCAGACGCTTCGAGATGGCAAGTCCCAGTCCTGAACCTCCAAAATGACGCGTGGTCGAGGTATCGGCCTGCGAAAATGACTTAAACAATTTCTGCTGGTTTTCAGGAGAAATCCCGATCCCGGTATCCTCCACTTCAAAGCGGATCACATCTTTACAACCGGTTTTCCGAATGCATGATACCGTGACGCTGACTGATCCTTTTTTGGTGAATTTTATCGCATTATTAATCAGGTTGATCAGGACCTGTTTCACCCGAAAAGGATCACCCTGTACCGTTTCGGGAACATCCTGGCAAATATGAACCGACAACGCGAGATTTTTCTGTTTGGCACTATAAACAAGCACTTTATAAACATCATCAACCTCATTACGAATATTGAAACTGATTTGTTCAAAAGAAATCTGGCCTGCTTCAATCTTTGAAAAATCCAGAATATCATTGATGATCATCAGCAACGTTTCGCTCGAAATATCGATGATACTCAGATATTCCCGCTGCTGTCCGTCAAGATTTGTTTGGCGCATGATCTCGATCATCCCCACAATCCCGTTGAGCGGCGTGCGAATTTCATGCGACATGTTGGCCAGGAACATCGCTTTGGCTTTTGCAGCCTGCTCTGCCACATCACGGGCTTTTTTCAGTTCTTCCCGGGCCATCTTTAACGAGATGTGGAGCTCGACCCTGGCTCTCAACTCTTCCGGACTGAATGGCTTCAAAACATAATCGACGGCGCCGAGGCTGAATCCCTTCACCAGGCTTTCCTCATCACGTTGTGCTGTCAGAAAGATCACCGGGGTATCCCGGTTTATGGAATTGGCTTTGATCTGACGGCAAACTTCAAATCCATCGATGTCGGGCAAAACAATATCCAGTAAAATCAAATCAAAAACATTGGCCATGGTCTTGGTCAGGGCTGATCTGCCATCTTTTGCCGCCGCGATCAGATAATTGTTCTCATGCAGAATCGATTTCATCAAATCAATGTTGATCGCAACATCATCAACGATCAGTATCCGGGGGCGTTGTACCGTTTCTGTCATAGCGTTATACGAAATTGTTCATCCATTCGATTATCTTTTCCGGCGTCCCGATCAAGTTCACGGCCTTCAGCAGCACAGCTTCTTTTGGCATGCCGTATACGACACAGGATTTTTCATCCTGGGCAATGCAAACCGCACCCTTGTTTTTTAATTCCAATAAACCCTTCGCACCGTCGGTCCCCATTCCTGTTAAAAGAATTGCCATGACATTTTCCGAGGCAAAATCGGCTGCAGAATGAAACAGAACATCAACTGACGGCCGATGGAGGTTCACCAATTCACCGTCTTTGAGATCACAAACATAGTAATTTGCCATCTTTCTCACAACCAAATGATAAAATCCATTGGCGATATAAACGTGACCATTTTCAAGAATCTCATTCTTTTCTGCTTCTTTCACCGTCAAAGTGCTTTCAGAATTAAGCCGTTGGGCAAAAATGCCGGTAAATTCGCCGGGCATGTGCTGGACAATCAAGACCGGCGGCAGGTCAGCACGAACTGACTTCAGCATCGTTGCGATCAATTCAGTGCCTCCCGTTGAAGCACCAATCAGGATCAGCTTCTCCATGCCCGGTTTGACTGCCATTACGTTCAGATAGGTTCTCTCACTAATCCGGAGTCTCTTTTTCAACATCCGTAATACAGACATGTTCTGCGCAGAAGCAGCACGGACAGCTTCCAGAAGTTGTATCCTGAAATGTTCCATTTCTTCGGGTTTCCCTGAAACGGGCTTGGTAACAATTCCTGCTGCCCCCAGCGACAGGGCTTTTATCCCCAGTTCCCTGTTTTGAGCCAAGAAGGATGACACGATAACCACAGGCACAGGATACTGATTCATCAGCTTTCTGAGAAATGTCAACCCGTTCATCCGGGGCATTTCAATATCGAGCGTGATCACGTCCGGAACTTCCCGGGCGATCAGTCTGGCGGCTTCATAAGGATCTGACGCGGTTCCGGCCACCGAGATCACAGGATCTTCCCCGAGCATCCGTACCATGAGTTTCCTGACGATTGGCGTATCATCGACAATGAGCACCCGTATTTTCCTTTCTGTTGCCAAAGTTTATGTGGTTTTTATGGTATATTGCTGCAAAACTTCACCTGTTGAGGGATTAAACCAGATTCTGCGTCCCCGGCTTCCCCCGGTACTGGAAGCAACAACAGGAATGCCAAATTCCTCCAGTAGCCGTAAGGCCACGACGATGTTCTTCTCCCCGGTCTGAAAAACGGAACCTCCTTCAGAAAGGACGCTTGCCCCTCCAAATACTTTAGCGGTCAGATCTTTCTTCCGACTGCCTCCGTCGAGCATTTCAAAGATCAGTTTAGGAATAGCCACATTCCCATACCGTGGTGTTTCCAATCCTTCGCCATTCCAAAATGGCAACATATAATGGTTCATACCACCTCTTTTTCCCCGAACATCAAACAGGCATACAGCCACACATGACCCTAACACGGTAAGAATCCGGCCTTCGTTCCTGACCACTATCGTCGAAGGATGCAGATAATATGGCACCTGGTCCATCAAAAGCTAAAACTTTTCTTCACGGTCCAATAAAAAATCATCCAGGCTGCCACATTCCTCATCAGCCAGACTGAGTTCCCCAATTTCGAGTTTGACTTCCAATCCGCCGTCTTCAGGGGTCGCCAACGCAATATTCCCGTCCAAATCGGCAATTAACGCCCCGACAATGGAAAGCCCGAGTCCTTGTCCCGTATTCAGCGTATTGGTACTTTGATCCAACTGTTTAAACCGGTCAAAGATATGCTTGGTTTCCTCCTGAGGGATCCCCTTCCCAAAATCCCGCACAATCAGTGTGAGCTTTTTTCTCTTTGTTTCCGCCGAAACAGCAATCTTACCACGATGGTTACTGAATTTAATGGCGTTGCTTAACAAGTTTTTGACGATCAGCTCAATCCTGCCCGCATCTGTTAAAAATGACCGCACAAGACCGGGTTCCTCCTGATCCTTCACCTGAAGATCAATCTCCAGTTGTTTTTGATCGATCTCCTGCCTGAAAAAATGGATCGCTTGCTGAAGCAAATCGATCAGATTGACCGACACAGGCATGATCTGACCAGCACCCGCCTCGATCATGGCCGCCGCAAAAACATTCTTCAACTGAAAATCGAGATGAAAAGCCTCTTTATGGATCAGTGCAGCCATTTTTTTGGCTTGTTCCATCTCGGTGCTCTCCAGACTGAGGATATCTTCTGATAAGGCTAAGATGCTTGCAAACGGATTTACGATCTCATTGGTAATGTTGCTAATAAAATGACTCTTAAAGGCCTCAGCCTCCTTTAACCGCTCATTCACTTCAAAGAGTTCTGAAGTCAACTGTTTATTCTCGGCTGTCAAGCCGGCAATCATCGTTTTATCTGGTTCTTCCACTCTTCACAGTTTTTGATAAATACTTGGCCCAACAAGTGTCACCGGCAGGTCAGAATTGATTAGTGATTCTGAATGACCAAGAAACAAATAACCTTTATGTTCCAGGTGATCCAACACTTGTTTCAAAATTCGCGTTCGGTTAATCTGGTCGAAATAGATCAGTGTATTTCGGATAAAGATAATCTTAAACTTTAAATTCATCCGGCAAGTGGGGTCCATTAAATTCCCGTTTATAAAGCTGACCTTTGCCCTGAGTTGTTTCGCGATCTTAATCCGCGGGTTATCGGTGTCCTTGCTTTTTAAGACATATTGTTTCAGATAAGCGGTGGGAATATCGGCAGACTGGCTAAACGGATAAATTCCCGTGCGTGCCACTTCGAGCATTTTACCAGACACATCACTACCGACAATCAGATAGTCAAGCGAATCACAAAAATTTCTTTTATACGCGTCGAGCGTCATCGCCAGCGAGAATGCTTCCTGGCCGTTTGAGCAACCGGCGCTCCAGCACCTGATTAACGGATCGTTATCCAATGACCGCCGGTGGCACAATTCGGGCAACACCGTCGACATCAGTATCTCAAAATGCCGGGATTCACGAAAAAATGCCGTCTTATTGGTAGACAGGTAATCAATCATCTTCGTTAATTCATCGGACGTATTATCCGGATTAAAAACAAACCGGCAGTACGCTTCAAATGAGTCAAATTTCAATTCATGCAAACGTTTTTGCAGCCTTGACTGAACCATGACGTGCTTCTCAGAGGGTAATTTTAGCCCATATTTGTCACTCAATAGCTTACTGAGCCTGACATAATCCTTCTCTGATAGTTGAATAAGCTGATATCCCATTTCCCAATACAAATACTAAATCCCGGATTGCAAAGCGTGTCAAGACGGAATAAGCCGGCTAATCGCTAAAACGCCTCCCTGACAACTTCTTCAAAACCGCTCAAACTCATTATCCGAATCATCATCAAGGTTCAGGAAAACCCCTTTTTTGGGCTGCACAACTGCAGACTGAAGGGTATACCTGTCATGTTCTGCATTCGGTATCCTGCTTGTCTCATTCTTAATAACCTTGAAAGATGAAACATTCCGCTGCAAATTCTCTGCCTGTGTTGACAACTCCATCGCATTGGTCGCCAACTCTTCTGAGGCTGCAGCATTTTGTTGTGTCACCTGGTTCAACTGCTGGATCGCCAGGTTGATCTGGTCGGCTCCGGCACTTTGTTGGATGCTGGCTGAAACAACTTCATGGATCAGATCAGTTGTTTTGTGGATTTCAGGAACAATCTGATTCATGATTTGCCCCGCGTCTTCTGCACTGGTCACGCTGACGCTCGTGAGCCGCTCGATCTCCAATGCGGCCACTTTACTCCGCTCGGCCAGCTTTCCGACCTCAGCAGCAACAACCCCGAAACCTCTTCCCTGCTCTCCTGCCCGTGCCGCCTCAACAGCGGCATTCAAAGCCAGAATGTTGGTTTGAAAAGCGATATCTCCAATAATGGAAATCTTGTCGGAAATCTCCCGGATGGCCCTGACGGTCCGATCTACTTTTTCCCGGCCATCCAGAATATCGCTTTTAACTTTTGTCGATATTTGTTCGGTAATCTTCGCATTTTCAGTCGTCTGCTGAATGCTGGCAGTCATCTCTTCGACGGCAGAAGAGACTTCTTCGGTGGAAGATGCCTGTTCGGATGCTCCCTGTGACACATTCTGGGAGGTCGAACTGATCTCCAGACTGGCATTGGCCATATTGTCGGCGGCAACCGTCACCGCAGCGATGGTCTGTCTCATCATTTCACTCATTTTTTGAAGATTAGAGGCCAAATCGCCAACCTCGTCCTTTTGATCAATATCCAACCGTACCGTCAGATCCCCTTTCGAGATGGCCTGGGCAAACGCAACCCCTTTCTGAAGCGATTTCGTAACCATACGACTGAGGTAAACGGCCACAAACACCGCCAAAAACACACCAACCAATATGGCGATGGAATAGCTGATAATCTGACCTACCCGTTTCCCTGAGTAACTTTTGACGATGTCCATCGATTCACCCCAAAGGTGATCCCTTAGTTCATCCGCGCCCGACACAATCTGATCGGCAAGCTCCTGATACTGCAAAAAAATCTCCGACTGCTTTTTCATGTTGTCAGACAGGATGAGCAAATTTTCCTTATAATTGGCCGCCGCTTGCCCGATGTCGTCAACAACAACCTTCTCATCATTTCTTACTGCATTCACCAGCAACACATTAATACTCTTGTTAATCTCATCAAACAGCGTTCGTATCCGGTCAAACTGGTTTTCCTTGTTGGTAACAGAGGTTGTTCCGTCAAGAAGGTTAATCTGGTGCCCATAATCCAATAACTGCCGCAACGTCTCGATTTGAACCGTCCTTGACTTGCTGACGGCACCGCGGGCGGTTTCCTGTCTTAACAGGCTTTCCCGTGCGTACACCGCTTTACTGCAGTGATCCATAAATTGTATTCTGCTGTTTTCAACACGTGCGTGAATCTCGTCTTCATCAAGATTTGCTTCGCGGACTTTCTTAATCAAATCAATATAATCAGAGACCAATCGCTCAAACACATCAATCCGCTGCTCCAGATCAGCAAGTCCGGAGCTTTTCTGCAAAAGCTTTTCTCCTTCCTGAAGCTCTCGGGCCAGTGCCTCCAATTCTTTCAAAGCCTGATCATAATATTCGGTGCCTCCCGACAGCATATAGCCTTGCATCAGGTAAGCCGCCTGCCTCGTTCGGGTCGTGATGTTACCGGTAAACTCGATTTCCCCGACCGTTTTTTTTGTAAGGATCCCAAACCCTTTTTCAAAATCCCACAGCGTGAACACGGCATGGACACACATGGAGAGGCCAATGAGAATCAGCACCGTAAAGGCCCAAAAAAACTTGACTTTTAATCGTAAATCGACAAAACGCATAGTGGTATAATTAAAGATCTGTGATAATCGTTTTTAAATCCTTTTCAAATAGTTTTTCCATGTTTAGCACCAGGATAAACTCGTCTCTTAGCCTGGCGATGGAACTGATAAACTCAAACCGGAATTTCTTTCCCGTCCGCGGCGGAGAACTCAGGTCCCCACCAGTCAGATCAGCGACCTGTAAAACCTGATCGACCACCATGCCCACCTGGTAAACGTCTCCGTCAACCGGTAACATGAACACGATAATACAGGTGTTGTTGGTGATTTCAGCTTCCTGAAAGTCAAATTTCTTCCTTCCGTCAACAACAGGAAGGATTTCCCCAAAAAGATTAATTACGCCAAGGTAAAGATCCGGCGCATGAGGTACTTTCGTAATACGCGACATTTCAAGTATCTTCTTTACATGACCAATATTCGCTGCAAATTTTTCCGGTCCAAGCTGAAATACCAGGTAAGAATTCAGGCCTTTGATGATCTGACTGTTCATTGTGAAAATTTTTGAATAATCGTATTCGTATCTAACACCAACGCCACGTTTCCGTCGCCCAAAATAGTCGCTCCCATAAAGATATCTTCATTTCCCGTCATTTTCGCCACCGGCTTCACAACAGCCTGGTATTCGCGCAAAACATCATCAACCACCAACCCGAAGATATGACTTTTACCGGAAACGGCAATCAAATACTGCCGGGATAAACTTCCCGCGTCGCCGTAAAATTCTTCCCGCAAGTTCAGGTAGGGTATCTGTTTCCCTTCAAAAACTTCCATCCGGAACGGGGAATTATCTTCCTTTTTCCTGACATAAGGATAAATTTTCTCGATACCGGCGACAGGCAAAATATAAAAATCATCCCTGATCCTGACCATTAATCCGTCAATGATGGAAAGTGTAAGGGGTACCCTGATCGTAAAACAAGTCCCCTGTCCTTGTCTCGTCCCGACAAAAATAGCTCCCCTCAAATCATGAATCATTTTCCGGGCGGCATCCAGTCCGACGCCTCTTCCTGAAACATCGGTCAGGTGATCGGAGGTGGTAAAACCGGGTTTAAAAATAACCTGGATCAACCTTTCCTCTGACTCCGGGTCGTCCTGAGCGAGCAGTCCTTTATCTACAGCCTTCGTCCGTATCTTCTCAAAATCAAGCCCCTGTCCGTCATCTTCAATCCGGATCGTCACATCATTTCCTTCGTATCCCGCGGTAATTGAAATTGTCCCCGCAGGCGGTTTATTTCTGGCAGTGCGCTCTGCCGGAGTTTCAATTCCATGGTCTAAACAGTTACGCACCAGATGGATCATCGGATCGATCAGCTTTTCGATCACGTTTTTGTCCACCTCGGTGTCCCAACCCTCCAAAACAAGGTTAACTTCCTTTTTCAACTCTGCCGACAAATCCCGGACGAGCCTTCTGAAACGGGTAGCTACCTGATAAATAGGGACCAAACTCATATCCAGGGCATTATCACGCAACTGACGAATCAGCTTATTAAAACGTTCGGCCAGCAGTTCGATGTCTTTATCGTTCCGGGTTTCAGCCAGGGCATACAATCTGGACTGGGCGGTGATCATTTCGCTGACGAGATTCATATACTCATCAATTCGGCCGGAGTCAACACGGACAGTTGACCAAACCGCGTCATCCGGAGACGTGTTCGGAACCGCAACGGGAGGTGATACGGGGACCTTGACTTCCGCCATTTCCTTTATCCGTTCAGGAACGGACCCGGGGTCTTCATTGAAAAAAATCCTGATCTTTTCTTCATCACTGAGGATAGCAGGATCAGGTATTTCGTAAATATCGATCCGGGAATGATCACGAACAAATAAAAAAACATCCTCAATTTCCGTTCGCGGAACATCCGTGGTCAGGATGGCCCGCCACACGGTGTAACATGTCTCAACCTGAAGCAGATCAAGGAGCGGAACCTTCTTCATGTCTGCTTCGACACGACAATCACCCAGCGTATTCAGTTCATCAATCAGGTATAACGGATTCGTACCATTTCTAAAAACATGTTCCCCCGGCTCAAAGAAGATATAATACGATTTTTTTTCTGCTGCCGGGTCTGAAACGCGACCCGGAGTCAACGAAGAAAATGCTGCTGACCCGGCATTGGGCTGTTCATCCATAAACTGACGAATCTCCCCTTTCATCTGGTCGACCAGCTTTTTTAAATCGTCCGGGACGACAAGTACCAGCAGATTCTTCAGAACATCGACACATCGCAGCGTAAAACTGATCAACGCCGGATTCAACGGCAAGGTGCCTTCACGAATCAATTGATACAGCGACTCCAGGTCATGCGTGAATTCACTTAACAGTCCAAATCCAAACATACCGCCACTCCCTTTAAGAGAATGCATGATGCGGAAAATCTCGTCAATATGATCCTGCCGTCCATAATCCTGCTCTAATTCCAATAAACGCTGTTCTGCCCTGTCGCAATTGTCCCTGGCCTCTTCAATAAACCGTTGCTGAAACTTCTCGATCACCTGACAAGTCGCCTAATTGTTTGAATTAATTTTTCAACAGCAAAAGGTTTATGGATCCACCCCGTCGCGCCGGCGTTCCTGGCATGAAGAATGAGATCCCGCTGCCCTTCTGTTGTTAGTACCAATACGGGCAAGCGCCTGTATTGTTCTTTTTCTCTCACCCATTTGATCAACTCCAGACCATTCATCTCCGGCATATGATAATCGGTCAGCAATAAATCAACTTTATTTTCATTCATAATGACGGTCGCTTCCAATCCGTTGGTCGCCGTGAAGACCTCAAATCCTGATTTCTTCAAGGCAAAAACGATCGCTTCCCGAACACTCTCGGAATCTTCAGCGACCACCAGCCTTTTTGGATTTCCCGGAATCATCATCAAAGCCATTTTGAAAAACCTGTACCAT
>CAZANK010000077.1:0-6038 GCA_964486235.1 uncultured Prolixibacteraceae bacterium
AGCAAAATGGGTAAACACGAAGAGGCGGTGGCCAACCTGGACAAGGCGATTGCGCTTCAACCCGATTTTGCCGAAGCTTATTTTAACCGCGGTCTGATCAAAATCTACCGCGACGACACGGAAGGAGGGGCTATGGACCTCAGTAAAGCAGGCGAACTGGGTATTCAGGATGCCTATAATGTCATCAAACGATACTGCAATTAAAAATGAGCACGCAGCCTTTGGCAGAACGTTTACGTCCGCGGACACTGGACGACTTCATCGGTCAGGAGCACCTGGTTGGTCAGGAGGCTGTATTGCGCAAGCTGATCGAAACGGGCAACATATCTTCGATCATTCTTTGGGGTCCGCCGGGAGTGGGTAAAACCACGCTTGCAAAAATAATTGCCAATACGCTTGAACGCCCGTTTCACATTTTGAGTGCCATCAATTCAGGGGTAAAAGATGTGCGCGAGGTGATCGACAAGGCGCAGAAGCAGCAATTTTTTAACCGGCCCAATCCCATCCTGTTTATTGATGAGATCCACCGGTTCAGCAAGTCCCAGCAGGATTCCTTGCTGGGAGCCGTGGAACAGGGACTGGTTACGCTGATCGGCGCAACCACCGAAAATCCTTCTTTCGAAGTCATCTCTCCTCTGCTGTCCCGTTGCCAGGTCTACGTGTTGAAATCGCTCGAAAAAGAGGATTTGCTGAAAATTCTGGATGCCGCCATAAAAAAAGACCCGGACCTAAAACAGAAAGATATCGTGATCGAAGAATACGAGGCGTTGCTGCGTTTTTCGGGCGGCGATGCCCGCAAACTGCTGAACATCCTGGAACTGATCGTGAACGCGGAGGAACAGGAACGGATCGTCATCAACAACAAAAAGGTGACGGCGAGACTGCAGAATAATCCGGCCATTTACGACAAGAAGGGCGACATGCATTACGACATCATCTCGGCCTTCATCAAAAGTATCCGGGGAAGTGATCCCGATGCGGCCGTATACTGGCTGGCCCGGATGGTCGAAGGCGGCGAAGACGTGAAATTCATTGCCCGCCGGATGCTGATCCTGGCAGCCGAAGATGTCGGTTTGGCCAATCCCAATGCCTTGCTGCTGGCTCAGAGCGCGTTCGATGCCGTTCATCAGATCGGGTACCCCGAATCGCGGATCATCCTCTCGGAATGCGCCATTTACCTGGCTACCTCGCCCAAAAGCAATTCGGCCTATGAAGCCATCGGCAGCGCGCTGAAACTGGTTGAAGAAACCGGAGACCTGCCGGTACCCCTGCATATCCGCAATGCGCCAACGAAACTCATGAAAGACCTGGGCTACAGCAAAGATTACAAGTATGCGCATTCTTACGAAGGAAACTTTGCCGAACAGGACTTCCTTCCGGCGCAGATCAAAAATAAGCGGCTGTATAAACCCCAAAACAACGCCTCCGAAATCAAGATCCTCGAACGCCTGAAAACCTGGTGGCGGAAACGGTATTAACTAAGCATCGATGAATATGACCTACTTCAAGTGGATTCTTTTTAAACTTCTGGGGACCAACCTCTATTTGAGAGTTGTCAGCGCCCTGTTTTTTTTGATGTACAGGCTCAATCTGCTGAAAGGACAAACAGCCTTTGATTATCATTATTTTGTTAAAAAAATAATAAAGGAAGGTGATGTTGTTATTGATCTTGGTGCAAACCTGGGATACTATTCAAGGATATTTTCCAAACTCGTTGGAATTAGTGGGACTGTATATTGCGTTGAACCGGTCGAACTTTACCGGTCGATCCTGAAAAAAAACTGCAAACACTGCGGGAACCTTGTCATCCTTCCTTATGCAATCGGAACAAATGATAATGAGGTGATAAAGATGGGCATTCCCGTTACGCACGGATATTTCAGTCATGGAAGAACCTGTGTGTTGAAAGAAAACAAAAAATGCCTGATGACTTTCAACGCAACCGTCAAAACTCCTGATTCGCTTTTCCCGAATTTAAAAAGGTTAGATTACCTGAAATGTGATATCGAAGGATATGAGAGTATCGCTATCCCTCTTTTTCAAAACATTTTAAGAAATTTTAACCCGGTTCTTCAAATCGAAATCGCTAAACAGAACAGAAAACAGTTAGTGCGTTTTCTTGCCGGAATGAATTACATCGCAGGAGAAGTACGGGGAAAAAGGATATATCTGCTTTCAAATCCGGCGTTGGATGCGACGGGTGATTTTATTTTTATACCAAAGGATAAGCTTAAAAAATCCGATGACTTGTTGGCTGGGTAGAGTCCATCCTAAAAAATATCGCGAAACCGGACGAAGCCGGTTTTAACAGAAGCCATTAATCCATTATCTTTGTTTTCCAACGAAAAAAAACAACTTTGGACTTAAAGGTAAAAGAAGAACTGATCAGGATGTTTGAAAATCATTTCAGCGAAGAAATGATTTCCTTTGAAGTGTTGCCCCCTTCGGGCTCATACCGGGAGTATTGCCGCATAAAAAGCCGGCATCACCAGGCGATTGGCTCCTGGAATCAGGATGTGCAGGAAAATACGGCCTTTATAGGATTCTCCAGGCATTTCTCCAGTCAGGGGATCGCTGTTCCGGAAATATACGCGGTAAACGCCGGACAAACAGGTTACCTGCAGGAAGACCTGGGCAACCTCACCCTTTTTGATTACATCAATCAAATCCGGGAAAACGAAGGTTTTTCTGAGAAAATCATATCGGTCTACAAAAAAGTGCTGAACGAACTGCCGCGGATCCAGATCACGGCGGGCAAAGGAATCGATTACCGGTATTGCTACCCGCGCGCTGCGTTCGACAAGCAGTCGATGCTGTGGGACCTGAATTATTTCAAGTATTATTTTCTCAAACTGGCCCGTATTGCTTTTGACGAGCAGGCGCTGGAGGATGATTTTGAAGCTTTCACGGCTTATCTGCTCAAAGCCGAAAGCGACTTCTTCCTCTACCGTGATTTCCAGTCACGGAATATCATGATGAAAGACAACAAGGTAGCCTTTATCGATTACCAGGGCGGCCGGAAAGGGGCCCTCCAATACGATCTGGCATCCCTGCTTTACGATGCCAAAGCCGACATCCCGCAGGCCATCCGCAACGAACTGCTGGCGTATTACCTGGATGTGCTTGAAAGCTATAAAACGGTTGACCGGGAGAAATTCAAGGCCTTTTATACCGGTTATGTACTCATCCGGATCATGCAGGCCATGGGGGCTTATGGCTTCCGTGGTTTCTACGAGAAAAAGGAACACTTCCTGAAAAGCATCCCCTATGCGCTGGAAAACCTGAAGTACCTTTTGCAAAACAACAATATCCCTATTCCGCTCCCGGAGCTTTTCCGGGTGTTGGAAGCGGTAATCGGTTCGGAAGACCTCAAAAAGATCAATGCCCCCAAAAACACGCTGACTGTACGGGTGGAAAGCTTTTCCTATAAAAAAGGGCTCCCTGCCGATCCTTCCGGCAATGGCGGAGGTTTTATCTTTGACTGCCGTGCCATTCACAATCCGGGAAGGTATGAGGAATATAAACTGCTCACAGGCAAAGACCCGGAGGTCATTCAATTTCTGGAATCAAAGTCAGAAATCGCCGCTTTTCTCGACCATGCCTTTGCGCTGACGGCTCAGTCGGTGACGACCTATCTGTCACGCGGTTTCAGGCACTTAAGCGTCAGCTTTGGCTGTACCGGCGGACAACACCGGTCGGTTTACTCGGCAGAAAAGACAGCAGGCTACCTCCGGAACAATTTCCCTGTCAACGTTGTTCTTTTCCACAGGGAACTTGCTATTCAGGAATAATAAGATGGGAAAAACGGCATGTAAAAAAGAGGATTACCAGGGACCGAAAGACCCTGTTTTCTTCTGTGAAAAATGCGGAGTGAAAGCAGACAACGAAAAAAAGACTCTGTAAACCGAAAACGATAAAATAGGAAATAATATATGAAAACAACGATACCACTATTTATAATATGAAAACAACGATACCACTATTTATCCTTCTCCTTTCGGCGACTTCTGCTTCCGCGCAGGATCTTTCTTCGCTGGTCGCCAAAAACAGCACGATTGAAAAAGTTGCTTCCGGTTTTTCGTTTACCGAAGGCCCTGCAGCAGCGACAAGCGGCGAAATCTTTTTCACCGATCAACCCAACAACGCGATTCACATCTGGAACGAAAAAAAAGGCATACGCCCGTTCGAGGTGGACGGCGAACGGGCTAACGGTCTTTACTTCAACGCTGACGGTGATCTTGTGGCCTGCGCCGACTTCCGCAACAAGCTGATCCGGATCACCATGTACGGTGAAAAAACGGTATTGGCCGCCAGCTATGACGGCAAACACCTCAACGGGCCCAACGACCTTTGGATCCATCCCAACGGCAATATTTATTTTACTGACAGCTATTATCACCGGAACTGGTGGCCCGAAGGACACAAACAGGAACAGGATTGCCGGGGGGTGTATTGTCTATACCCCGACGGACATCTGGTCCGGCTGATCGACGATTACAAAATGCCAAACGGCATCATCGGAACACCTGACGGAACGACCTTATATGTCGCGGATATTCAGGACGGGAAAACCTGGAAATACACGATCAGGGACAACGGGACGCTTTCAGACAAGACCTTTTTCGCCCCGGAAGGATCGGATGGCATGACCATCGATGAAAAAGGAAATGTGTACCTGACCAATAACGCGGTTTCGGTCTTTGCTGCGGACGGACACAAAATCGGGGAACTGGCGGTCCCTGAAAGACCGGCGAACGTGACGTTCGGAGGAAAAAACAGAAAAGTGCTCTTTATCACCGCGCGCACATCCGTGTACACCATCCGGATGAACGTGAAAGGGGTAAAATAAGCCGCAAGCCACAAGCATCAAGACGTATAGCTTGTGGCTCGTGGCTTGCAGTTGTCATTACAATACGGAGTTACAAGCTTCGATCAGTTTCGCTGCATTGGCGTTGGTCGCGTCCAAAGCCTTTGCCTTCTGAAGAATTTCCAAAGCAGCCTTAAATTCCACTTTCGATTTTTCGATTTCAGCCGTGTAGGCGGCATCATCCGTTTTCAGAGAACCTGCTTTCACCTTCTCATTGGCCGCGTTGATGATGCTTACACCCTTCTTGTACAAATCATTTCCTTCCAACACGTACACGTTGGCCAATGCAGAAGTGATCTTCTTTTCCTTTGGAAACTTGGCTGCAGCTTCGACAAGCGTTTGTTTGTACGCATCATCCTTATCCAGCTTTTTGAGGGAAACCGCCTTGTAGTAGTACGCGTTGTCGGCATTGTAATTTGCCGCGGCAGCCTGTCCGAACAGATCAACTGCCTGATCGAACTTCTGGGCCTTATAAGCCGCGATGCCCCCATTATAGTAAAGGCTGCCTTTATCTTCAGCCCCGGCATCAACCGCCTTTTTATACGCGTCGATCGCTTCCGCGAACTTGTCCAACTTTACATACGCGTTTCCTTTGTACTCATACGCTTTCGCGACATTGGCATTGGCGGCAATGGCCTTATCAAAATACGGCAGCGCAGCTTCAAACTTGTCGGCCTGCAACGCGGCAAAACCGATATTAAAGTTAATGGCCGCATCCACCTGGACATCTCCCAAATTTTTCATGGCCTGATCATACAACTCAAAGGCTTTTGCATACTCCTTCGCCGTCAACGCCTCATTGGCCTTGTTGATCAGATCGGCCGCATCCTGGGCAAAGCCCAGATACGCTCCCAAAACAAAAACAATTGTAAAAAAAACACTTTTCATAGGTCGCTCCTTTAATCGGGTTTATAAAACTATTTGTTAAATTTTCACTAAGAAATCATGTTGATCTCCAAAAATAACAATAATGATGAAAAAAACGACAAAAAAATTTTAATTACGCCTGTTTTGGTTTCCCGCACAGCGCCTTCCATTGGCTAACTCTTTCTTTAAGAGTGGCTTTCATGGAAGCAACCAACACCACCAGGAAAAACTTCGGAATCAGCGATTGCCCCTGCGTAAAAGAACGAACAGATAGCCCAGAAGATAAACAAGTACCAGAAGCGGC
>CAZANK010000077.1:6138-10677 GCA_964486235.1 uncultured Prolixibacteraceae bacterium
CCTGCGTAAAAGAACGAACAGATAGCCCAGAAGATAAACAAGTACCAGAAGCGGCATCAGATAAACGATCACATCCATCATCCCTGGCTGGAATGAAGAACGATATCCGAAGAAATAAATGAAATGGAAGTAGAAAAGGAATAAAAACAGGAAAAAAACAAAGCCTGCCATCCTCTTTTTCCCGATCATCCGGTTCACAACGATCCAGCCCGCAGTACCGGCGCCCCAGAAAACGGCCTGCAAAAAGTCTCTTTCAACGATCCTCAGCACAAGGAAGATCACCGGAATGATCGTAACCAGATACAGGATTCGAAAAAGACTGCTCATCATTTTTGATGTCTGTTTGGCATCCAGAAGCGGGAAAAAGTGCTTTGAAAGCGGGGTGCCCCGGTTAAATTCCCCGGAAAACAAATCCTGCCTGCTGTGGATTAACGCTCTTTTCAACGCGGTTTCAACGGCCGCCTCTACCGCCTGATCCTGATAGTGCTTAGAATTCCTTAAGACCTCCATCAACTGGTCATCCGTGTACTGCTCAAAGCGCTCCAATAAACTTTCCTTGTCCGGCAATCGCATAATTTCAAGATTTAGAGATAAAGCATCAAGACACAAGTATCAAGGCACAAGACGAAAAAGCCGTCAGACGGGAAAATGACAGGGTTCCAATCTCACCATCTTACCAATCAGCCCGCTACCCTGCCTCGGCCCCCCGTATCCCGGTTTCTGGTTTCCCGTCTTCAGTTACCGGTTTCCCGTCTTCGGTTTCCGGTCTTCGATGCAAAAGTAAACTTTAATCCCGTGAGCAGCGTTATTTGTATTGATTTTGTAGTTTTGTCTGTCTGAAGAAATTCAAAAAAAAGAGTGATGGATAACTTTCAGTTTAAAAATCCGGTCAAGATCCTGTTCGGAAAAGGACAAATCGCAAACATTCGCGAGGAATTGCCGGACGGGATGAAGATTATGGTGACTTACGGGGGCGGGAGTATTTTCAAAAATGGCGTTTATGACCAGGTAAAATGCGCCGTCGCCGGATTTAAGGTCGTCGAGTTTGGTGGAATTGAGCCTAATCCGAGGTTTGAAACCTTGATGAAAGCCGTGGAAGCCTGTAAAAATGAAAAGATTGACTACCTGCTTGCAGTCGGGGGGGGCTCAGTCCTCGACGGCACAAAATTCATCGCTGCGGCAGCGCTGTATGACGGGACAGACCCCTGGGATATCATGGCAAAAAAAGACAAGGTCGTGATCGGGAAAGCGTTACCCATCGGAGCGGTGCTGACACTTCCCGCCACTGGTTCGGAAATGAACGGAACGGCCGTCATTTCGAAAGCGGAAACCCGGGAAAAGATCAGTTTTTATTCGCCGGCGGTCTATCCGCAATTTTCGGTACTGGACCCTGAAGTGATCTTTTCGCTGCCCGACCGACAGGTGGCAAACGGCGTGGCGGATGCCTTCATCCACGTCATTGAACAATATCTGACTTACCCGGTCAATTCGCCGCTTCAGGATCGTTTTGCAGAGGCGATTTTGAAAACCCTGACGGAAGAGGGGCCGAAAGTGTTGGCAAACCGGACTGATTACGATGCGGCGGCTAACCTGATGTGGTGTGCAACCATGGCGTTGAACGGGCTGATCGGCATGGGCGTTCCGCAGGATTGGTCCACCCACATGATTGGTCATGAGCTGACTGCTTTTCACGGCATTGATCACGCCTGTACGTTAGCCATTGTCCTCCCCGGCGTCATGCACATCCGGAGAAGGGAAAAGCAGGACAAGATCCTTCAGTATGGCGAACGGATATGGAGCATCACAGGCGGAACCGCCGACGAACGTATTGATGAAGCAATCCGCAAAACAACAGACTTCTTTGAATCCATGGGCATAGGAACCAGGCTCTCCGATTATGGCGTTCCTGCCGAAACCATCTCGAGGATCACAGAACGGATCCGAAAACGCGGAAGCAAATTTGGTGAAAAGTCCGACATCGGACCAGACGAGATCGGGCTGATCCTGAAAGACAGACGGTAACCAATTCATCATCAGTCCAGCAGTTCCCGGGCAGTGTCGCGGGCAGTGTCCGAGGCATTTTCGCCGCTGAGCATTTGGGCCAACTCATCGATCCGTTCATCATCGTTCAGCTCACGGATGGACGTGAACGTTTTTTCATCGGTCTCATATTTGTAGACCTTGAAATGATGCTGTCCCTTCCCGGCGATCTGCGGCAGGTGTGTGATGTTGATCACCTGGATATGATCAGCCATCTCCCGGAGGATCATGCCTGTCTTGACGGCGATTTCTCCCGATATCCCGGCATCGATCTCATCAAAAACGATGGTTGGAAGCGACTTGCTGTCGGTCATCAGTGTTTTCAGGGCCAGCATCACCCGTGAAATTTCACCGCCCGACGCGATCCTGGAAATATCCTGGGGCACTGAATTTTTGTTGGATGAAAATACGAATTGGATTTCATCCATACCGGCAGGACCGGCCTGCTCTTTTTTCGCAAAACGGATACTGAAGGCCGCATGGGGCATCCCCAATTTCTGAAGCGCCCCGGTAACAGAGCCGGCAATCTGCTCTGAAACGGCCTGCCTCCGTTCACTGATCCGGACAGCCTGTTGCATCACCAGGTTGGCCAATTCGTCGACCTGTCGTCCGGCCGCTTCGATTTCTTCATCAAAGGAAGTGATCTGAAGTATCTTTCGTTCAAGTTCCTCCTTCATCGCGAGCAGCTCCTGCACGGTGGCCACGCGGAATTTCTGCTGCAGGAAATAGATCGTGTCCAGCCGGGCGGCGACAAAAGCGATGCGTTCCGGATCATGCTCCGCGTGCTCCGCGATCGAGGCGCTTTCTTCGGCCAAATCCTTCAACTCATAAAAACAGGAATCCAGCCGCTCCTTCATCTGTTTGGCTTGTGATGAAACGCCGGCCAATTTGCCCAGTTGAACGGACTGCTCTTTGAGCCTGGGCAGAATGCCGCGTTCCTCCTGTTCAATTTCGTCCGACAACCGTCCATGTGTCATCTTGATCTCTTCCGCGTGCTCCAGCGCCCTCTGCTCGGCCTCCAGTTCCTCCTGCTCCTTCTCCTTCAGGCGGGCTTCTTCCAGTTGTTTAAACTGAAATTCAAAATAGTCCAGATCGGCTTTTGAACGGGCAGCCTCCTCCTTCAGGGCAGCCAAACGAGCCCGATGGCTGAGCAAATCCTCATATACGCGCGCGTATTCCTTTAAAAAAGGCGCGTTGCCGGCGACCAGGTCAACAAGCCTGAGTTGGAACACATGGCTTCCAAGTTCAAGATTCTGGTGCTGCGAGTGGATGTCGATCAGCCGTAAGGCCAGATCCTGCAAAACCTTCAATGTGACGGGCGTATCGTTGATAAACGCCCTGGACTTACCCGAGGGCGTGATTTCACGGCGGAGAATCGACAGATCGTCGTAATCCAGTTCCTCCCTCTGGAAAAAGTCTTCCAACGGATACCCCTCGACCTTAAAAACGCCTTCGACCGTGCATTTCCTGCTCTTATCCTGAAGAACTCCCATATCGGCCCTCTGTCCCAGAATGAGTCCCAATGCGCCCAGGATGATCGATTTGCCGGCGCCGGTTTCGCCGGTGATAATATTAAACCCCGGATAGAACCTGATCGACAACTGGTCGATCAACGCATAATTGGCGATATGAAGCGATTGAAGCACGGTAAACCGGTTTAATGATGTATAAAGCAAAAATAAGAAAAAGTAGTCAGCCAGGAAGCTTTTTGCTATTCGCTTTTGGAAAAGAACAAATGAATAACGATGGATGAATCCATGAACCCCGGGTGGCGAATGATAGAAACCGGAGGCCGGAAACGGGAAACCGGAAGTCCTCCATACCCTATACCCTGTGCGCTATGCGCTATGCCTTCTCCACCAGTTTGGCAATTTCATCAACAATATCCCCCGCCACTTCGGTTTTGGTTTTTAGTCCATACTCGTGAACCTGACGGTCTTTGGTAATAATTGTAATTTTATTGGTATCGACACCAAAGCCTGCACCCTGATCCTGAAGAGAATTCAGAACAATGAAATCGAGGTTCTTCTTTTCCAGCTTTTCAGTGGCATGATTCATCGCATCACCCGTTTCAAGGGCAAATCCGACCAACATCTGATGAGCCGATTTTAAGCTCCCCAACAGGAAGGCAATATCATCGTTTGCAACCAGACCGATAAAGAGTTCTTCTGTTTTGCGCTTGATCTTTTGATCAGCCTGATGTTTCGGCCTGTAATCAGCAACCGCCGCACACATAATGGCCCCGTCAACCTGGTGGAATATCTTTAAACAGGCCTCTTTCATTTCCCTGGCCGATTCCACGTCAACTCTGAAAATATTGGGGTTGTTTGCCTTTAAAACAACAGGCCCGCTAACTAAAGTCACTTTCGCCCCTCGCGAAGCCAACTCCTCAGCAACGGCGTATCCCATTTTACCCGATGAATAATTGCCGATAAAGCGAACGGGATCTATCTTCTCATCAGCTGAGCCCCCGGAAACCAGGCAATGCTGATTCAGAAG
>CAZANK010000078.1:0-10537 GCA_964486235.1 uncultured Prolixibacteraceae bacterium
TCGGAAATTGCGGAGGCTGTTCACCAGGCGCTGACCATGCCGCTGGAGGAACAACGCGATCGCATTCAGTTTATTCAGCAGCGGATTAGCCGTTATGATGTTTTCAAGTGGGCCGGCGAGTTTGTCAAAGCCTTGCGGAAAATTGAAACGATCCAGCATAATTTTCTGGCGAAAAAGATTACGTCAAGGATACAAAAAGGGATTGTGGCGGAATTCAGCGCCTCGCCCAAAAGGGTATTATTCCTGGATTATGATGGCACGCTGGTTCCTTTCAACAACGACCCGATGGCTGCAAAGCCCGATGAAGAACTCCACCGGTTGCTAAGGAAGCTGGAAGAAGACCAGCGGAATACGATTGTCCTGATCAGCGGCCGGGATAGGGAGACTTTACAACAGTGGTTCAGCGGACATCACGTCAGCCTGATCGTGGAACATGGTGTGTGGCTGAAATCCTACGGGAAGGATTGGAAAATGATCGATAATGTGAGTAACCAATGGAAGCCCATGATGCGTCCTATTCTCGAAAACTTTGTTGACCGTACACCGGGGACATTTATCGAAGAAAAGAACTACTCCCTGGTATGGCATTACCGGAAAGCAGAACCCGAGCAGGGTCAGCAACGGGCCAATGAGATGAAGGAGGAATTAAGGAACATGATCGCGAACCACAACCTTGAAATCATGGAAGGGAACAAAGTGGTGGAAATCAAGGCCGGCGGAATCAACAAAGGAAAAGCAGCCATGCGCTTTATTCGGGGAAAGGAATTTGATTTTATGCTTGCCATCGGCGACGACTGGACCGATGAGTACATGTTCAGGGAGTTACCTCATACGGCGATCACGGTAAAAGTGGGACTGAAAAATACAGCCGCCAGTTATAAAGTTGAGTCTGTATCAGCCGTACGTGATTTGCTGAAAGCACTGGGGGAAGAATAATGATTTTCAGGCTTGCAGGGTGATAAGGTTGCAGGGTTTTAGGGTGTACCTTGTCACCTTGCAACCTTTTACCTTGTTACCCTCCTGAATTCTTGCTAACTTGCCTTCAGGTTAAACGATTTTAATGGTAAATACGCAACTTACACTGTCAGAGCTCAATTCGCTGATCCGGGATACCCTGGAAGAAGCTTTCCCGTCACTGATTTGGGTGAAGGCCGAGATCAGTGATTTCACGGTGAACAGGAACGGCCATTGTTACCTGGAACTGGTCGATACCGATCCGGTCTCGGCCCAGGTGACTGCCCGGGCCAGGGCAACGATTTGGTCGTACACGTTCAGGATGATGAAGCCTTATTTTGAAACGACGACAGGCCAGGCTTTTTCAAACGGGCTGAAAGTGCTCGTAAGCGCGAAAGTGGAGTTTCATCCTCTTTACGGACTCAGCCTGAACATCCGGGATATTGATCCCGCCTATACGATGGGGGACATGGCCCGGAAACGCAGGGAAATCATTCTTCGGCTTCAGCGGGATGGCGTTTTTGAAATGAACAAGGAACTGGAACTGCCTGTCGTTCCCCAGCGTATCGCCGTGATCTCTTCACCGTCGGCAGCGGGGTTACAGGATTTTATGGATCAGCTTTCCCGGAACCCGGCAGGTATCTGTTTCTATACCCGGCTGTTCCCCGCCACCATGCAGGGAACGGAGACTGCCGCCTCCATTATCGGTGCGCTGGAGCAGATTTTTCAGTTTGAAGGCGACTTTGACGTGGTTGTGATCATCCGGGGAGGAGGAGCCCAACTCGATCTGGCCAGTTTCGACCATTACGAACTGGCTTATCACGTGGCCCAATTCCCGATTCCGGTGATCACCGGAATCGGACATGACAAAGATGAGACCATTGTGGACCTCGTGGCCCACACAAAAATGAAAACGCCGACGGCGGTGGCCGGGTTTCTGATCAGCGGTGCAGAGACTTTTGAACAAAAGCTGGCGGAGGCGGGAGTTTATTGTTCGAGACTCCTGAATGAGCGTGTCAGAAAAGAAAATGACAGTTTGCAGATGGCTGTTGGCCGCCTGAAACAAGGATTGGGACAACTGGTGAAAAAGGAAGAATACCGGTTCAGCCTTACCGGTCTGCGTTTGAAGAGCCTGGTTCCCTCCGTCCTGCAACGTGGTGAAAACCGGTTAGTGGCGCACAGTCACCGTTTGCAGTTGAAGGGACGCGAGTTGCTTGGGGATGAGGTCCATGTTTGCCGGAGAAAAGCCGCCGATTTGCAGGTTTTGGTCCGACGGTTCATGGATAGCCGGGGAAGACAGGTTTTGCAGATATGGGAAGGGATCCGGGTAAAACTGCCCGAACGGCTCAAGACCCAGCAGAATAAACTTGATGTGGCGTGCGATAAAGTAAGATTGGTTGATCCGCTTCAGGTGCTGAAGCGGGGATACAGCCTGACGTATCAGCAGGGAAGGCTGGTTCGGTCAGTCAGGGACCTGAAAAAAGACGATGAACTGGTGACCCGCCTGCCCGACGGCGAAGTGAAAAGCAGCGTCGGCGAAATGGCTCCCCGCAAAGACCATTGAATGACGGTATCGCTGATTATTGAACGTGAAGAACCTGAATAATGAAAAGCATGAACCCAAAAAAAATGACCTACAAGGAGGCAATGAGTGAAATTGACGAGATCCTTGAAAAAATTGAACAGGAAGAGCTCGAAGTAGACGAGTTGTCCGAAAAGGTGAAAAGAGTCTCCTTCCTCATCCGCTACTGTAAGGAAAAGCTTCACAAGACCAGCGCCGAAGTGGAAAATATCCTCCGGGAAATGGAAGAATAGGCGGAACACAGACCGAACTCTGAGCGCAGGGGATATTCAAGCCCTCAGCGCTCCGACTTTATCCGCACGGCTAACTGGCTGTATGGTTTAACCTCGCCGGCCGCGAACCACACTTCTTCAAGCGTTCATCTTCAGGCGTGATTCAATTCGTTGTGATTCAAAATCTGAATGGACAAACGTTTGTACAGTTCGGATTGTTTTGTATATTTGTCGGCATATTTCATTCGTATAAATTGTTTTTGTTTTATTGAAAATTGTCACGTACTCATGGAATAGCCATTTATACATTTCCGTTTGGTGAGGGCTTTAGCTCACATGGCTATTTCATGGTAATGATCCGATGATGATCCCTGTGAACTGTTTTTTAGTCATTAATTCTATAAAACCTGAAGATGAAGAACCTTTTCAAAACCAATTTACTGCTGCTGGCATCCGCGGCAATTTCATGCACCAGTCCGTCTCCCGGGACCAGACCGGTGGCGGATTCAGATACGATGATCGTCAGCAAGGCCGCGTTGCAGGATAAGATCAAGGGTGGCTGGGCCGGACAGGTCATTGGTTGCACCTATGGCGGGCCGACGGAATTCAGATGGAACGGAACGATGATCGATCCGCGTGTCCCTATTCCCTGGGACGACAGCCGGATGCTGTTGTATTATGAAAGTAATCCTGGCTTGTATGACGACGTCTATATGGATTTAACGTTTGTAGAGGTGTTTGAAAAACATGGCCTTGATGCACCCGATTCGCTTCATGCACTGGCTTTTGCGCGGGCTGGGTATCCGCTTTGGCACGCGAACCAGGCGGCCCGTTACAACATTTTAAACGGGATTATGCCCCCGGCTTCCGGACATTGGAAAAACAACCCGCACGCGGATGATATCGATTTCCAGATCGAGGCGGATTTCGCCGGGCTGATGTCGCCGGGCATGCCCAACGCTGCGGCCCGGATCGCGAACCGGATTGGCCATATCATGAATGATGGCGATGGCGTTTACGGGGGAATTTACGTGGCTTCGATGTATTCGCTGGCTTTTGTTTACGACGATATGGGGTTCATTGTCTCCGAGGCGCTGAAAACCATCCCGTCAGAAAGTGAATTTCATCAGTGCATCGCGGACGTCATCCGATGGTATGGACAATCTCCTGACGACTGGCGGAACACGTGGTTTGAGGTGCAAAAAAAGTGGTCTCACGACAAAGGGTGCCCTGACGGGGTTTTTAAGGCTTTTAATATTGACGCGAAACTCAACGCGGCATACATCGTGATCGGGTTGCTTTACGGCAAGGGGGATTTTGGGGCGACCATTGATATCAGTACCCGATGCGGACAGGATTCGGATTGCAATCCGGCGAATGCTGCCGGAATTCTGGGAACGATGATCGGATACAGCCAAATACCCGACTTCTGGAAAGCCGGGATCAGTAAGGTCGAGGGGATGAATCTCCGGCCTACCGACATGTCGCTGAAAAAGGTCTATCAGATTGGTTGGGGGCACGCGCTCGAAATGATCGAAAGGCACAACGGGAAAGAGGAGGGTGAACACGTGGTGATCCGGTATCAGGCTCCGGAGGCCGTCGCTTACGAAACGTCTTTCCCGGGATTGTTCCCCGCAGAAAGGAAAGGGCTGAACAAGTCGTTGGCAAACAGCAATCCGGAGATTTCGTTTGACATGCAGGGATGTGGTTTTGTCGTCACCGGGGGCGCCCGTAAGGCCCCGCAATTGGCCGATATAACGCTGGAAGCGGATGTCTATGCCGACGGACAGTTGCTTGAAACAGTCAAACTGCCTACAGAATTTCTGGTCCGCAGGCATGATGTGGCCTGGAAATATGACCTTCCGGAAGGAAAACATGTCATTCTTCTGAAAGCCCGTCATGTTCCGGAAGGTTACCACATTTACGCGGAAGATGCGGTGTTGTATTCAACCAGTGACCCGGGCAGCAGGGGACATTAATTATAACGCGGGTAATCTTGTCCAAAACTTGTGATGAAGCTACGCTGAACGCAAATCTGTTTTTAAGGCAGATTTGCCTTCAGGGATTCCGCAGGTATTGATGAGGTTTGGTTGCCTCATTGAAGCCCGTTTTAGATGATCCTTTTGATCGATTCCTTGTATTTGATTTTGGGCTTCAGGAGTACCTGCGTAGTCGGAATTTCATGACCTTCAAGCCGTAAAAAGAGGAACTTCACGGCAATTTTGCTGATGTCACTCACCGGCTGGGCGATGCACGAGAGCGGCGTGGCCAGATAATCCAGATAGGGATGATCGTCGAAGGTGATCAGCGAAATGTCTTCAGGAATACGGAGGTGCTCTTCCCTGAACGCTTTCATACACCCCATGGCAATGGTGTTGCTGAGCGAAAAAATGGCTGTGGGCCTGCATTTTCCCTGGAGCAGCAGTTTTGTTTCGAGGTAGCCGTTTTGGACGCTGAAATCATCGCCAACAACGCGAATGTCCTTGATTCCTGCTTCTTCCATGGCGTCCCTGAATCCTTTTACCCGCAGCTTGTTTGGCGTTGATCGTTGTACGCCCTGAATGCAGGCAATGGACTGGTGACCGTTTTCAATAAGATGTTTGGTGGCCGAGTACGCGCCGTCGTAGTTATCGGTCGAAACAAAGGGAATGTCCGGTTCCTCAAAATACCGGTCAATACAGATCACCGGAAGACCCTGGTCATGCAGACGTTTAATGTGTGCCCACCGGTCTCCGCAGGGGACGATGATCAGTCCTTCAATGTTCCGCGAAACTAACTGGATTAGTTCCTTTTCTTCGATTTCCTGATTCTCGTCGCTGTCGCCAATGATCGTAATGTACCCGTATTTGCGGACCTCTGCGTTGACCTTGCTGGCAATGCCGGCGAAGAACGGGTTGTTCAGTGACGGAACGATCAGCGCGATGGTGTGACTTCTACCTGATCGCAGATTTGCGGCATACTGATTGGGGATATAATTCAACGCTTTGGCTGCGGCCTCGACTTTTTCCTGTGATTTTTTCCCAATCCGGTATTGTTTTCCCTTTCCGTTCAATACCCTTGAAACCGTGGTGATTGAAAGTCCGGCTTTTTGGGCAATGTCGTTTATGGTCACTTTCGGTGTGGTCATACCTGGTGTTTTTGCAAAATTAGTATAAATTTCAGAACGGGAATAGCGGTTGGGTTTGTCGGGTGTACGACAAATTCCACTTTTACCCTTCCGTCATTGGTAGGAGGTACGACGAAGCAATCCGTATCCATATAAGCGATTGCTTTCCGTTTCGCGGTTGCAGTGCTGAAAGCACGGCGAAGTAATCTGTTTCAGGGAGAGACTGCTTCGCCGGCGCGATGATGAGTAGCGGGTGCATCCGGTCATTGTTTTTCCAGAAAGTGGAACAAACGTTTGTACAAATCAGTTTTCTTTTCTATGTTTGTATGCCCCATTGAAGCACGAAGCAGCCGTTTGGAAACGGATTCGCTGTTCGGCGGAAGGGAAGGGTGTGTATGAAAGAGATTACCATGCGAACCGAAAAGATGAAAAAACTTGCCGTCGTTATGCTTGCAGGGCTGATCCTGACAGGTTGTTTTGCGCGCACGACTTCGCCGGAAAAAGAGGAGGTCGTGAAAATGATTTTTGAGACGGACATGGGCAATGATGTTGACGATGCCCTGGCCCTCGACCTGATTTATAAATACGCCGAAGCCGGGAACGTGGATTTGCTTGCAGTGATGAGTAACAAAAACAGCAGTTTTTCGGCGGGGTTTATCGACCTCATGGGTACCTGGTATGGGCATGCGGACGTCCCGGTTGGGATTGTTGCAGAGGGTGTGGACAGTGAACATGATGCCGTGAATTATGCCAGGGTGGTGTGCGAACTGAAAGAAAACGGGAGGCCCGTATTTGAGCCGGCTTTGCCGGAACATGAGCCCTTGCCGGAAGCGCCGCCCCTTTACAGGAGAATCTTAGCACAGCAGCCTGACCGCTCTGTCACCATTGTTTCTGTCGGGTTTTCAACCAATCTTGCCCGGTTGCTCGACACGCCGGCAGATGATTATTCTCTGTTGACAGGAAAGGAACTGGTGGCAGCCAAGGTGAAACTGCTCGTCGTCATGGCAGGAAGCTTTTCGGCGGACTCATTAAAAGAGTATAATATCATAAAAGATATTCCGTCGGCAAAGAAGGTGTTTGACCAGTGGCCAGGTCCCATCGTCGCGTCCCCTTTCGAGGTCGGCCGCTCCATCCTTTATCCGGGGGCCAGTATCATGAACGATTTCAACTGGGGATTGAGACACCCGTTGGTGGAGGCCTATAAAGTTTATCTTGAAATGCCTTATGACCGGCCCACCTGGGATTTGACGGCTGTATTGTACGCGGCAGAACCGGATTCAACCTATATGACAGTGTCTGAAAAGGGCATGATTTCGGTCACCGATGAAGGATATACCTTCTTCGAGCCTGATCGAAACGGCAGGCACGTTTATCTAAGCGTCAATGAAGCTCAGGCCGAGAGTATCCGGGACCGTTTTATCAGTCTGATTACCCGGAAGCCATTAAAATACAAATCCGCTGCGGTGAAAATGAATTGATATGGAAAACATTGTAATCGTTGGCAGTTCCAATACAGACCTCATCGCACGGGTAAAAAAATTCCCGGTTGCGGGGGAGACGGTAAAAGGGCTTGCTTTTTTGCAGGCCATGGGAGGCAAAGGGGCCAATCAGGCTGTGGCTGCTCACAGGGCTGGTGGGGATGTGACCTTTGTGACCTGTCTGGGCAATGATGCCAATGGTCAGAATGCCTTGCGTTATTATCAGGAGGAAGGCCTTGATGTTTCGCTGGCGAAGGTGGTCGACGATGTGCCTTCGGGCACGGCCATGATCTGGGTGGATGATGATGGGGAAAATTGTATTGTCATTACGCCGGGAGCCAATGACCGGTTAACCCCGGATGATATTCTGAAAATTGAAAAAGTGATCGCCGCCGCGGAGATGGTCGTCCTGCAGATGGAGATCCCCTTTGAGACGATCGGGGCCGTTTGCCGTCTTGCCTGTCAACATCAGACCAAAGTCATGTTGAATGTTGCTCCCGCGTACCCGATGGGCAGTGATCTGCTTCAGAAAACTGACATCCTTGTCGTTAATGAAACGGAAGCAGAGGCGATCTCCGGCAAAGGTGTGGAGGCTGACGGGAAAGACGTCGTTGCGGATTCGTTGTTGACCATGGGCGCCAAAACGGTGGTGCTGACCCTGGGAGAACAGGGATGTTTTCTAAAGAACAGCCAGGTCTGTTGTTTGATGCCGGCTTTTCCGGTTAAGGCGGTCGACACCACCGCCGCAGGAGATACCTTCTGTGGCGCTTTTGCAGCGCAGTTAAGTCAGGGGAAAGAATGGGGGGAGGCCCTGCGGTTTGCGACCGCGGCGTCGGCAATCTGCGTGACCCGGATGGGCGCCCAACCGTCAATCCCTACTGAAGAAGAGATACTGGCGTTTTTAAAGAATCATGAAAAAAGCAAATAAAACGACTAACCTAAAATGAACCATCATGTTTATCGTCAACAGCTATCCGTTAGCCATTGTCTTTTGTTTGGTGACCATGTTATGCTGGGGATCGTGGGGGAACACCCAGAAACTGGCAGGCAAGACCTGGCGTTATGAGTTATTCTACTGGGACTATGTGATCGGCGTCCTGCTTTTGTCGCTCATCTTCGCGTTCACGCTGGGAAGCACAGGCGGCAGCGGCCGTGGTTTTATCGCCGATCTGGGACAGGCGGATATGAAAAACCTGGGCAGTGCATTTCTCGGGGGTGTTATCTTCAATGCGGGAAACATTCTGTTGTCGGCGGCGATCGCGATCGCCGGGATGTCGGTGGCTTTTCCGGTGGGAATCGGACTGGCGCTGGTGCTCGGGGTGATCATCAACTACCTGGGTTCGCAGAAAGGTGATCCTGTTCTGCTGTTTCTGGGAGTTATGCTGATTACGCTGGCTATTGTGCTTAATGCAGTCGCGTATAAAAAAGCGTCGGCAGGAAATCAGAAAGTCACATCGAAGGGAATCGTCATCTCGATCCTCGCCGGCTTATTGATGTCATTCTTCTACCGGTTTGTAGCGGCATCGATGGACCTGGACAACTTTGAATCGCCTGCCGGAGGGATGATGACCCCCTATACCGCGGTCGTGATTTTTTCACTGGGAATATTCGTCAGCAATTTTGTTTTCAATACCATTGCCATGAAAAAGCCGTTCATCGGCGAACCGGTGAGCTACAAAACGTATTTCAGGGGAAAGTTTTCCATACACGGTGTAGGAATTTTGGGCGGACTGATCTGGGGTATCGGCAATTCGCTTAACCTGATTGCCGCCGGAAAAGCCGGAGCAGCGATTTCGTATGGTCTGGGGCAGGGAGCCACGCTTGTTGCCGCGTTATGGGGCGTGTTTATCTGGAAGGAGTTCAAAGGGTCGTCCAAAACTACCAACCGGATGCTTTTTGTCATGTTCGCACTCTTTGTGCTTGGGATCATTTCGATCATCTATGCCGGACAATAAAAAAACGGGAACCGGAAAAAGGAGAAAGGACACCGGATAAAACCTCTTCCGGTCTCCCGTTTCCCGTCTCCGGTTTCCTTTTTTAGTTTCCCCTTTTTGCGCGGTATCCCTCCTGCAACAGGATTTGCAGGACTTTGTCCCGCAGGTCGCCCTGGACCAGGACCTCTCCGTCCTTTGCAGAGCCGCCAACGCCGCATTTGGTCTTCAGCAGTTTGCCGAGATCTTTCAAGGCGTCTTCGTCGCCTTTAAACCCGGAAATCAGCGTCACCGCCTTGCCTTTTCTGTTCCGTTTGTCCAGGCCCACAATCAGGTTTTGTTTTTGATGCGGAAGGGTGACTTCCTTTTCTTCCCATTCCTTTTCAAACTCAAAATCAGGATTTGTAGAGTAAACCAGGCCCAGTCGTTTTTTCCAATCGTTTGCCATCGCACCATTTAATTTCAAATAAGACACAAAAATAAGAAAACTGTGAGCGGTTTATGCCCCATGTCCCATGCCCCATGCCCCATGCCCCATGCCCTATATCCTATGCGCTATATCCGTGCTATATCCTATGCCCTATGCCCCATGCCGGATACCTTACAGCCCTGTACCCATCTTCCATTTTCCGTCCTCCCGTCTCGGTTTTTATCCTACAAAGATAAAGAAAGGTTTTTTTCCGTTATTTCCTGCGACGGATGAACTTTTTTTTATGCAGCGTGGTTTGAAGTAGGGATGAAGAGGAACCAATGAGGAAATTAGTAGAGGTAGATTCGCTTGAACAGATTTTCCCGGAGTACCGTAAAACGCCGGTAGGGATGTTTCTGGAGTACCACAATCTGAACCGACCGTTTTGTCAGTACCGGCAGCCGCAGATGCTGATCGGGATGTGCATGGATAACCGGAAGAATTTGTGGATCCCCGATAATTTTGCTTTTGTGATCCGTTCGGGCGGTGCCAACCTTTTTTATCATGAATTTCAGGTGTCGTATGCCATTGCAGTGGGCGGTGTTCGAAGTATTGCCCTGATCGGGCACTCAAACTGCGGGATGGTCAATCTGGAAGACAGGAAGGAACAATTCGTTCATGGTCTGGTTAGGAATGCAGGATGGAATGGGGAAGCAGCCCGCATGCATTTTGAAAGTTTGTCGTTGTTTTTTGAAATCGGCGATGCCGTTGAATTCGTGCTTTCGGAGGTGGCACGCTTGCGCGAGCGCTATCCTTCCGTGTTGGTGGCGCCGCTGTATTATGACGTTGAAACGGGCAAAATCCT
>CAZANK010000079.1:0-10526 GCA_964486235.1 uncultured Prolixibacteraceae bacterium
TTTGTACTGTTAATTTAACTTCGACGATGAATCGATTCGCAAAAATCCTGCCGCTTTTGTCGGTCATTGCCGTCCTTTTTACGGGATGCTGGTGGAAGCACGGCGGAGAGGATAAAGAGCCTTACACGATCCTTGTTTATATGGCTGCAGACAATTCGTTGGATGGTCAGGTGGATTACTCGTTGAACCAGTTGAAGCAAGGAATCAGGAACAGCAACGGAACAGTGGTCATCTATCTGGACAGGGAAGATGATGCACCCCGCCTGTTTAAACTTTCCCCGGAGGGACAGGAAATCGGGCTGAAAGATTATCTTGAAGAAAACTCTGCCGATGCCTCCACGTTGGCCAGGGTGATCAATGAGACCAGGGAACTGGTTCCTTCTGAAAAGTTCGGATTGGTGATCTGGTCGCATTCCATGGGATGGGTGCCGGACGGGTACGGACAGCAGGCCAGGATAACCAGTTTCCGGGCAAACAGGAATTACCCGCGTACCCGCTATGTGTCAACTGATACGAATACCGGGGGATCCGGATCGGGGGCGCTGGAAATTAAGGATATGGCTGCCAAATTACTGCCGGGAACAGCCAGCTTTATTCTTTTTGATGTTTGCCTGATGGCAAATGTGGAAGCCTTGTATGAGATCAGGCATGCCTGCGACTATGTGATCGCGTCGCCGACCGAAGTTCTGGCCGAGGCACAATATAACGCCTCGGGAATGCCTTATGCCAAGGTGCTTCCGTTATTGTTTGGCGATGTGAGTGATCTGGCAGAAGCTTGCGAAACCTGTTATAACTATTATAAGAATCTGTATGTTGGTGGTGTAGATATTGATGAGCCGGAGATGCTACGTTCGACGACCATCTCCCTGATCGACATGAAGGAACTTGACGGGTTATACAGCACGGTTAAGGGCATCCTGAACGGGAAATTGTCACAGGCGGAGGTTTTGAATGTGGGCGGATTTCAGACTTATCACACGATCAGCGCCGCTCCGGTATTTTTTGATATGGGGGATGTGGTCGGGGCCTTGAGCAATACAGCACAAAGTCTTGACTTTCAGTCACAGTTAAATCGGGCGGTACTTTATAAGGCCGCGACCGAAAAGTTTATCTACATCACCATCGATCCGGAGCACTTTAGCGGACTGAGTATGTATGTGCCATTAACCAAGTGGAAACTGAATAAGGAGTATACCTATTATTTCGGTCTGGATTGGGCCGGAGTGTATGAATGACATTGATTTTCCTGTTAGTTTTATGCGTATGACGAAAAAATCACTGTTTCTTATTTTGTGGGCGGGTTTGACTGCTTTTGCGCTCCCGGCTTTTGCGCAGGATGACGATCCCGTTGTGTTGGACAGCGCGGTATTGCGCCTGGCCACGTTCGAAGTGGATGTCACTCCCCCTGTCGGTACCCGCTTGGCGTATGACACAGCAATAAACACCTGGGATATGGGATTACGCGCCAGGGGAATCGTCCTTTTAGGAGCGGGGAGTCCGGTTGTTTTGTGCGCAGTCGATTGGATCGGTATCGCAAACGGGGGACAGGATGCCTTTAAGAAGGCGTTTGCCGAGGCTGCCGGAACGATTCCCGGACGGGTTGCTGTGCATACCGTACATCAGCACGATGCGCCGATCTGTGACTTTACCTCTGAGCAGATTTTACGGGAATGGGGTATCGACCCGCAGAGTTTTGACGGCACTTTCCCTCGCCAGTCCATCACCCGAATTGCCGGGGAAATCAAAAGATCGCTGAAACACGCCCAACCTGTCAGTTTTGTCGGGCTGGGCCAGGCGGAGGTATTCCGGGTGGCTTCCAACCGGCGAATTTTGGGCGATGACGGACGCGTCCGCGCCACCCGTTACACGGCGTGCAGGGATTCTGCCCTGAGGGCCGAACCGGAGGGATTGATCGATCCGATGGTGTCGCTGGTCAGTTTCTGGAATGGCGAAAAACCCATTGCCGTGCTAAGCTATTACGCGGTTCATCCGCAAAGTTATTACCGGACAGGGATCCCAAATCCCGATTTCCCCGGGGTTGCCCGTTTCTTTCGCCAACTGGCGGTGCCGGAGGCGCTGCATGTCCATTTTAACGGAGCCGGGGGCGACCTTGGGGCCGGGAAATACAATGACGGGTCAAAGGAAAACCGCTTACGGTTGGCTGAGCGCCTTGCAGACGGCATGAAACGGGCCTGGGAAGCGACATGCAAAGAACCTGTGACGGCCTCCTCTGTGGAGTGGTCGGTGGTCCCGGTCACCCTTGCCGCCTCCGATAAAATCAGGGAGCCGGGTACCTGGATCAAAGAGGAGGCTCCCGGATACCAGACCAATACCATTTTTAAAATGGCGTGGAAACAAAGGCTTGAGGAAGGCCGTCAAATTGATGTCGCCTGCCTGGGCATCGGAAATGTACGCATCCTCCATTTGCCGGGAGAGCTGTTTGTGGCCTACCAGTTGGCTGCCAAAGCGGAACGGCCTGACCTGTTTGTGACGGTCGCGGCCTATGGCGACTATGGACCGGGTTATATCGGCACCGCGGAGGCGTACCGGCAGGGAGGCTATGAAACAGGCGAAGCTTCGGGAGTGACCCCGCAGGCAGAAACGGTACTGATGGCTGCCATCAGGAAGCTTCTCCGCCAGGATGAGTAACTTCCAGTTGTCATCAGTCGCTGATTCGCCAGCTTTACCGGCATTAATTTTGGCTTTGGGTCACAAGTTGCAAACCGCAACTATTCCAGCGAAGCGGCCTGAATGCCCAATAATCAATAATCAATAATAAATCAAATAGTATCTTTGGAAAATGATCAGACCTGTTATGAAAAAAAACACTTTTTTATACGTTTTCGTTTTTATCGCGCTGTTGTTTCCCTCGGGACTGAAAGCGGAAAACGACACGTTAAAATACGTGGATGCCTCCACGTTCGAATTAATCGGCAAAGGGTTTTCTGACACGGAGAACCTGTATGAACGTTTACCGGCTTCGTTGAAGGACAAAACAAGGCCCGCAGTCTGGTCATTGTCCAAAAATTGCAGCGGCCTGGCCATCCGGTTCAGGACTAATTCGCGGATCATTGCAGCGAGATGGGAATTAACGGGCGACGTGACCATGAACCATTTTGCCCCTACCGGAATAAAAGGGGTGGATCTCTATTGCCTCGAAAAAGGGAAATGGCTTTTCGTGAATTCAGGCAGGCCCAACGGCAAAGTTTCCCGGTCTGTTATCGTAAAAAATATGGAAGGGAAAGAGAAGGAGTATATGCTCTATCTGCCGTTGTACGATGGTGTCTCCCGTCTTGAAATCGGTGTCGAACAAGCGGCGCTGATCGATAACCCCCGGATCGATTCGCCGCGGAAAGACAAACCGGTTGTGGTGTACGGGACCAGCATTACGCAGGGAGGTTGCGCATCACGGGCCGGGATGTCGTACACCAGTCAATTGTCACGAATGCTTGACCGGCAATTTATCAATCTGGGGTTCAGCGGGAACGGAAAACTTGACCTGGAGGTCGCCGAAGCCATGTCCGGCATTGATGCTTCCTGCTTCGTGATTGACTGCGTCCCCAATGTTTCAGCCGGCCTGATGAAAGAAAAATATGTCCGTTTTTATGAGGTCATCAGGGAAAAGAATCCTGAAACCCCCGTTTTGATGGCCGAAAATCCCCGCTATACCCACATGGCGTTCGATCAGAAGACCCGGGCGGCTGTCCATGAAAAAAATTCGCTTTTAAAAGGTTTTTATCAAGAGCTGAAGAAAAAGGGCGACCGTCACCTATATTACCTGAAAGCCGGGGGGATGACGGGAGATGATCTGGAAGGAACGGTCGATGGCGTCCACCTGACTGACCTTGGATTCAAAAGACAGGCCGGACATTTTTACCCGGCGCTCAGGAAGATCATTAAATGAGTCAGGCAACTTCTCCGCGAAAGCGGGTATCTCTTTGTACGGCACTTTGCCCGTTAATGAAGATTCCTGTCTGCACAAGAGACAGAAACGGCGATCGCAGTTGACCTTCAGCTAAGTGAAGAATCTTTTGATTCAGTTAGGTAATATTCGATAGAAATTATAACTTGCGTTTAAAAATAGAACAATACACATGCCCACGGTAAAAGTTAAAATAAATGATAAAGTCTTTGAAAAATTATAAAATTATGAAAGAACCAGTTACATTCCTCTTATCATTTCTTTTTGCTGTGGGCAGTTTTGCTCAGCCACTGACCCTTAATTCGCCGGATGGCAAGCTTCAGGTGAACGTGCAGATCGGTGATCAGATCAGTTTTTCAGTCAGTCATGAACAGACGGAAGTTGTTGCCGCATCGCCTGTTTCCATGACGCTGAGTGATGGTACCGTTTGGGGTGTGAACCCGAAACTGAAGAATAAGAAAACGCGAAGTGTAAACCAGACGGTCACAACGCCGGTTTACAAGAAAAGCGGAATCCCGGAGGTTTATAATGAGCTCGCTTTAAACTTCAAAGGAAACTACAGTGTGGTTTTCAGGGCTTATGACCAGGGTGTGGCCTACCGGTTCACATCGGCCGGGAAAGATACGGTCTTTGTGCGGAATGAAGAGGTCAACCTGAATTTCAGTCAGGATAACCAGACAATTGTCCCTTACGTGCGGGAAAGCGATTCAAAATCATTCGAACAACAATTTTTCAATTCTTTCGAAAATACGTATTCCCATTTAAAACTGAGCGAACTGGATAAAAGCCGCCTGATGTTTCTACCGCTGATCGTCGAATTGAACGACGGGAAAAAGTTGTGTTTCACCGAAGCGGACCTTGAAAGTTATCCGGGACTCTATTTGAACAAAGGCGGGAACACATCGTTGAAAGGTGTTTTTGCGCCTTACCCCAAAAAGATTAAACAAGGCGGTCATAACATGTTGCAGGGTTTGGTCACTGAACGGGAGGGCTACATCGCGAAAGTACAGGGAAACCGCAGTTTTCCCTGGCGGGTGTTTGCTGTTTCGGTAAATGACAAGGAATTGCTGAACAATGATCTTGTTTACCTGCTGGCTTCTTCGTCGCGCGTGGAGGATATTTCCTGGATCAAGCCGGGGAAAGTGGCATGGGACTGGTGGAACGACTGGAACATCTACGGCGTGGACTTCCGTGCCGGGATCAATAATGAAACCTATAAATATTATATCGATTTTGCCTCCAAACAGGGCATTGAATATGTTATCCTGGATGAAGGTTGGGCCGTCAATAAAAAAGCTGATCTGATGCAGATCATTCCGGAAATCGACATCAAAGGACTGGTGGATTACGGTAAAGCAAAGAATGTCGGGATCATTCTGTGGGCTGGCTATTGGGCCGTGAACCGGGATATGGAAAATGTCTGCAAAACTTATTCGGAAATGGGGGTGAAAGGATTCAAGGTCGACTTCATGGACCGTGACGACCAGGCGATGGTTGACTTCTATTACCGTTGTGCAGAGACCGCAGCCAAATACAAGCTGATGATCGATTATCATGGCGCATATAAGCCGACGGGGTTACACCGGACTTACCCCAATGTGATTAATTTCGAAGGTGTGCACGGGCTGGAGCAGTTAAAATGGTCGCCTTCTTCGGTCGACATGGTTACTTATGATGTGACGATGCCTTATATCCGGATGCTGGCCGGCCCGATGGATTATACGCAAGGTGCGATGCGTAATGCTACCCGTGAGAACTACCGCCCGATAAACAGCGAACCAATGAGCCAGGGAACCCGCTGCCGTCAGTTGGCCGAATATGTTGTTTTTGATTCGCCGTTCAACATGCTGTGCGATAATCCTTCCAATTATCTCAATGAACCGGAATGCACGAAATTTATTGCCGAAATTCCGACGGTCTGGGACCAAACAGAGGCGATTGACGGAAAAATTGGTGAGTATATCGCGATGGCCCGTCAAAAAGACGGTGTTTGGTATGTGGGTGGTCTGACCAACTGGGATCAGCGCGATCTGACGGTGGATTTGTCGTTCATTGGCGAAGGTAACTGGCAGGTCGAAATTTTTAAGGATGGCGTCAATGCTGACCGGGCGGCGCGCGACTATAAGAAGGAGATCATCGCGCTTCCAGCCAGCAAAAAATTAACGGTCACCCTGATGCCTGGCGGCGGATTTGCTGCAAAGATCACGAAGAAATAATTATTTGTCGTGGATCGACAATCTTATTTCAAATAGTTTTTTTACTTTTGCCGTCCTTTTGGGGGTGAGGTATCATCCATTCCCGGGAGGATGGCTTTTTTTTGGGGTTGCATAAGGGAACGCTGTTCCTCGTTTCCTGTTTATCTCGGACCACTAATTGTGCATCCTTATGATTCTTTTGCAGAAATACTTTTCAGGGTACCGGAGCCCGGGCGGCATCCGGGAGTTGTTGATCATCGCGCTGCCGATGATCATATCGACCGCGTGTGACGGGGTGATGACTTTCACCGACCGGCTTTTTTTAGCCCGCGTGGCACCGGAACAGATGAACGCGGCTATGGGTGGCGGGGTTGCCATGCAAATGCTGATCTTCTTCTTTGTCGGGCTGACGGGTTACTCCACGGCGCTGGTTGCTCAATACTTTGGGGCGGGGGAGAACCGTCATGCCACGAAAGCGGCTTTCCAGGCTATTTTGGTGACACTCCTTGCCTGGCCGGTCGTTTTGCTGCTGAAGCCCCTGGTCATTGACTTTTTTTACTTCATGCAATTGCCGGGATCCCAAATTTCATTCCAGGTGGAATACCTTGATATTCTAGTGTGGGGCGGGATCTTTGGCATGATGAGGTACACATTGGGCTGTTATTTTACCGGGATCGGAAAGACGAAGATTGTCATGACGGCCACGATTGCCGCGATGATTGTCAATGTGGCGCTCGATTATGTCCTCATCTTTGGCAAATTCGGTTTTCCGGCCTTGGAAATAAGAGGGGCTGCCATTGCCACCATAAGCGGTTCATTTTGTGCGGTGGTTATCCTGGTTATCGCGTATTTTGCACCGGCAAACCGGACTGTTTTCTACGTCCTGAAATCGTTCCGGTTCGACTGGCCGATCATGAAAAGGCTGATCTATTACGGTTCACCCGCCGGATTGGAGATGTTCCTCAACTTCCTGGCGTTTTCGTTCATGATTTCCCTGTTCCATTCAGAAGGCGACGTGGTGGCCACCGCGACTACGATCATGTTTAACTGGGATTTGGTATCCTTTATCCCGCTTCTTGGTATTGAAATCGCGGTCACCAGCCTTGTGGGGCGGTACATGGGGGCGGGAAAGCCTGAAATCGCCTGGAAGGCTGCGTTCTCGGCGATCAAGACCGGTCTGTTTTATTCGGTTGTTATTTTGATCCTGTTTGTATTTGTTCCGGAAGGACTGGTCCGCATGTTCCGGCCCGAGACGCCGGATCAGGTGTTTGAGGAAGCCGTGCCGATTGCCGTATCCATGGTCAGAATCGCGGCCCTGTATGTGCTGGCCGAAGCGGTCATGGTCGCTTTGGTAGGGACGTTAAGGGGTGCGGGGGATACCTATTTCACCATGATCGCCTCCGTTTCAGCACATTGGTTGTTTGTGCCTTTGTTATATCTGGTCCTGAAGGTATTTCATTTGTCTGTACCGTTAAGCTGGTTTCTGCTGGTGGTATTTTTCCTGTTGTTTTCCGGTGTTCTTGTGATCCGGTTCCGGCAGGGAAAGTGGAAGACGATCAGCGTGATCGGATAAGCCGGGAAACACGGAGAAAGGTTATTTACATTTCACTTTTAACTATGACAGCACATAAAAGCACAGGCATTCTTCTGGTTGCATTCGGGTCGGTTTATTCCGGAGCCCGGGCTGCGGTGGAAAATATTGAACGGGAAGTGAAAAAAGCTTTTCCTGAGGCGGAGTTATTTTGGGCATTTACGTCATCCATCATACGCAGTAAGCTTAAGAGGGAGGGCCGTCCGATCGATTCACCGGCTGAAGCTCTTATGAGAATGCGGGATAATGGCTTCGGTGAGATCATTGTTCAGTTACTGCATGTGATTCCCGGAGGTGAGTATGAAAGCCTGCAAAAAAAGGTCAAGGAATTCATACGGGAACCGGGAGGAGTTCAAACAGTCAGGCTGGGAAAGCCTTTACTCTACAGCCATGAAGACATTGTTGAAGTATGCCGGATATTACCCGATATTCTCCCGGCGGGTGGAAATACAGGAGACGTGGTCATCCTGATGGGACATGGTACCAGTCATCCGTCCAATATTTACTATCCGGGCATCCAGTACTATCTGTGGCAGCAGTCGCCCTTTTACTGGATCGCCACAATTGAAGGTTATCCTGGGTTACATGACGTTTTACCGATGTTGAGGGAACTGAAATTTAAAAGGATTTGGCTGGTGCCTTTTCTTGCCATAGCCGGTAATCACGTACTCAATGATATGGCGGGCGACAAACCGGATAGCTGGAAGTCATTGCTTGAATCCGAAGACTACGAAGTACACACGCTGTACAAAGGATTGGCAGAATACAATGAAATTGTCCGCATCTGGATCCGCCATTTGGAAGAGATCCTTTTCTGCAAGTAAATTAGATAACTAACAATAAAGAGTGTATCTTTGAAAGAAAGATATGCAATATGATGAATATAAAAGATATAAGATGGAAACAGCGTTTTCAGAATTTTGAGAAATCGTTGAGATTTCTTGAAAATGCGATGCATATTCCTACTCCCGATATTACCCAGAAGGCTGGAATGATCCAGTTTTTCGAGATATGTTTTGAATTGTCCTGGAATCTTATGAAAGATTACATGGAAGAGCAGGGCTTTATAGATATACGTTTCCCGAGAGAGGTTATAAAAAAAGCCTTTGAAACAGAATTAATTTATGATGGGCACACCTGGTTGGAAGCTTTAAAAAACCGAAATTTCACAGCCCATACTTATGATGAAGAAATGGCAGATAAAGTGATAATTGAAATTGAAAACGCTTATTATCCCTTACTAAGCCAGTTGTATAATCGCTTAAAAACGGAAATTTAATGTTTGGTCTGAAAAATAAAGATATCGAAGACATCACAAATGTACTTCGGAATTTTCCCGAGGTAGAACAAGCCATTATTTTCGGTAGCCGCGCTAAAGGAAATTATAAGAATGGAAGTGACGTGGATATCGCAATTAAAGGAGAAAAAGCGAGCTATAAAATCGCTTTGCAAATAAGTGGAATTCTTAATGAAGACACCGTAATGCCTTACCGCTTTGATGTTTTAAATTATGGTGATCTTAAAAATAAAGAACTGACCGCACATATCAATCGTGTGGGAAAACGGCTGTATGCAAGGGGAAATAAAATATAGTAAAACACATCATCATCATTTCCTCAGGATCTGTTTTTTCGTTGGGCTTTGTCCCAGACCACCGACTGGCTTTGTTTTAAATAGCGGATGAGTCCGAGGTAAACGGAATAGTTCATCATGAAGAAATAGAAAGGAACAAATAAGGCTTTTAACCGGATTTGTCTGCTGCGGAGCAGCCATCCGGTTAGTACGAGCAGGTAAAAAATGACCTGTCCATACCAAAAGAACGTATAGATTCCTGCGTTGCCTGCTGTCAGGAATAACCAATAGTTAACAGGAATGATCAGCAGTAGGAGAAAAGGAGCGACCACCCACCGGAGTACCCGGTGCGAGATATACTGAAAAGAAAGCAGGCCATACCTGAAAATATTGAGCAGCGGTTTCAGCCGGATCACCGACTGGATTCCACCGGCGGAGATCCTGATCTTCCGTTTCAGTTCTTCTTTCGTATCGGCCGACGCGGTTTCGATGGCATAGGCTTCCGGATCATACTTGATGGTATATCCGTTCATGGCAACGCGTAAGGAGATGACAAAGTCGTCGAGCAGCGTATCGGGTTCCACTTCCTGCCAGAGAGAAGTGCGAATGGCAAAGAGTTCGCCGGCAGCTCCGACCACCGAGTACAGTTCAGAGTCCCATTTCTTTAACAACGATTCGTATTTCCAGTAAATTCCTTCACCCGATCCGGAAGCCGAATCCGCGTCGGCCGTGAGGATTCGTTTTTCGCCCGAAACGCAGCCCACCTGCCGATCGCGGAATAACGCCACGATCCGCCTGATGGCGTGTTCACCGAGAAACGTATTGGCGTCCGAGAAGATCACGATGGGCGTTTTGACAAACTGCATGCCCCGGTTCATGGCGGCAATTTTCCCTTTTCGTTCCGGCTCATGGTGCACTTCAATTCCCTCGAAGGATCGCAGGAGTTCAGGAGAGCCGTCGTTCGAGCCATCGGTGATCCAGATGTGCGTTATTTTTTCCGGAGGATAATTCAGGCTTTTTGAGTTGGCCACTTTCTCCGGTATGATCTCCTTTTCATTGTACGCGGTAATGAACAAGGTTACTTCAGGCAGGTCTTCCGCCGTTTCCGGTTCCAGGGTGACCGCGGGGGTACTTCCAAACCTTTTGATTCTCACCAGGAGATACAGAATGATCCCGTAACCGAGATAGGCGTAAAAGATTACTGCCAACGAAATCCAGAAAAACACTTTCAGAAGTATCATCTTCA